>UQNF01000007.1 GCA_900542285.1 uncultured Clostridium sp. | reverse complement strand
GATTGTGAGCTTCTGTGGTATTATTCTTGCGCAAGAGTTGGTTCTCCTTTCTATGGTTGTTTGTCCAATTAAATTATACCACAGGAGAACCTTCTCTTGCTTCTTATTTGTTACCCATGTATTGTACCTCAACAGCTATCGGAAACTTTTCACGGAACAGCTTTACTACTTAGGGAAAATATGTTATAATTTAACGGTAAAATTATCTTGGGAGGTAATGACTTGATTAAACATAGCATTGCAAATGCAGTTCTTGACGAGGCGCTGCGCTCCGGCGGCGATTTTTCGGAACTGTACATGCAGGATACCGAGACCAACTCCCTCAGCATGGTCAACGGTGTCGTTGAGGACGCAAAATATCAGCGTAAGGCAGGCGCAGGCGTTCGTGTGCTCAAGGGTACCCGCAGCGCATATGCCTATACCGCAGACACAAGTGAAGAAGCGCTAATCGCCACCGCAAGGGCGGCAGCAGCTGCCATCGACGGCGTAAAGGAATTTGAAAGCAAGAGTTTCGAGGTCATGCGTGACGGCAGGATCGCTCCCCGCATCCCGTTTTCAGAGATCGGCAATGACAGGCGTATCGCCCTGCTGCGCGACGGCACCAAGGCTGCAAAGGCCTATTCCGATGAAATCACTCAGGTCGTTGCAAGCTATATGGACTGTGACCACCGCATCATGGTCTGCAACAGCAACGGTGTCTGGGCAGAGGATCGCCGTCCCCGTGCGAGGGTATATGTTCAGACCGTTGCCATGGCAAACGGCGAAGCGCAGACCGGTTCGGTAAGCCCCGGCCTCGGCATGGGCTTTGAAACCTTTGAGCGCATCAATATGGAGGATGTCGGCAGGGAGAGCGCAAAGATCGCTGTCACCATGCTGCACGCTCCCGAGTGCCCGGCAGGCGCAGTCCCCGTCGTTATCGACGGAGGCTTCGGCGGCGTTATTCTCCATGAAGCTTGTGTTCACGGCCTTGAAGCCACCAGCGTCGCCAAGGGCAATTCCGTGTTCTGCGGAAAGCTCGGCCAGCAGATAGCAAGCCCAATCGTTACCGCGATCGACGACGGTACGATGGAGGGCGAGTGGGGCAGTATGCACTTTGACGACGAGGGCAACCCCGCTCAGCGCAATGTGCTTATCGAAAACGGTATCCTCAAATCCTATCTTGTGGACACCCTCGGCTCACGCATTATGAACCATCCCATCACCGGCAGCGGCCGCAGGCAGGATTATACCTATGCGCCCACTTCCCGTATGACCAACACCTTCTTCGCTCCCGGTCAGGATGACGAGGAGGAGATGATCAGGACCATGGGCGACGGTCTGTTTGCAGCCAAGATGGGCGGCGGCTCCGTTAATCCCCTCACAGGCGAATTCAACTTTGCTGTTCTTGAAGCCTATTGGGTCAAGGACGGCAAGATACTCTGTCCCGTCAGGGGTGCGACCCTCATCGGCAAGGGCGCCGATGTACTCATGAAGATCGACCGCATCGGCAAGAATATGTGGATGGGTCAGGGCATGTGCGGTTCTCAGTCCGGCAGCGTTCCCACCAATGTTGGCCAGCCCAGAATTCGTGTAAGTGAAATCGTCGTAGGCGGCAAGGGAGGTAATCTATAATGACTTTTGAACAGTTTAGGGATGCCTGTTTCAGGCTTGCTCTCGAAAAGGGCTGTGAAAACGCAGAGGTTTTCTCTATTACCGGCGATTCCTTCTCCGTAAACGTGCTTGGCGGCGAGCTTGACCGCTACAGCGTAGCAAAGGACAACGGCGGTCTCAACCTCCGTGTCATCTTCGCAGGGAAGAACGGCTATGCCTATACAGAGATCCTCGAAGACCCAGAATCACTCGTTGACCGCGCCATCGACAACGCCAAGGCCATCGAGAATACCGATGTTAACCCCATGCAGGGCGCATGTGAGTATCCCGAGATCGTCCCCCCCGATAATCCCATTGCGGACCTTACCGAGGGCGAAAAGATCGGGCTTGCAATGCGTCTTGAGCGTGAGACCCTCGATTTTGACGGCAGGGTCGACCGAATGGGCTATTGTACCGTCGAAACCGGCACTTCACACACCAGAATCTGCAATACCCTCGGTCTCAATGCGGAGAGCCGCGAAAAGTACTCATACGCAGTAATTGAGCCCATCCTTCGCCAAGGCGATGAAGTGCGTTCCTCATTCTCCTTCCGTTTCGGAAGCCAGCTTCTTGACTATAAACCCATGATAAAGGAAAGCGTTGATAATGCGCTTATGCAGTTCAACGCCAAGACCGTGGATTCCGGCGAATACCGCGTGATAATCCGCAACGATGCGGCAGGCGACCTTCTTTCCGCTTTCTCGGGCATGTTCAGCGCAGACGCCGTACAGAAGGGGCTTTCACTGCTCTCCGGCAAGCTTGGCGAGCAGATAGCGAATTCCAACATTACCATTCTGGACGATCCCTTTGAAAAGGATAATCCCCGCGCATTCGATTACGAGGGCGTACCCTCCGTGCTCACCACCGTTGTGGAAAACGGCATCCTAAAGAGCTATCTTCACAACCTCAAGACTGCGCTCAAGGACGGCGTACATTCCACATCCAACGCAGGCCGTGCAGGCGCTGCAGGCACCGTTGATGTTTCGCCCACCAATTTTTACATCGTCCCCGGTGAGAAGAGCTTTGATGAGCTTGTTGCCCAGCTCGGCAGCGGTCTTATCATCACAGAGCTCGGCGGACTTCATGCCGGTCTCAATCCCATCAGCGGAGATTTCTCCCTCATCGCCAGCGGTCTGCTCGTTGAAAACGGCAGCGTCATCCGCTCGGTAGAACAGATCACCTGCGCAGGCAACTTCCTGTCCGTAATGAAGGACATCGAAGCGGTCGGCAGCGACCTTCGCTTCGGTATTCCCGGCGGCGGACGGTTCGGTACCCCCAGCCTGCTCATCAGCAAGGTAATTATCTCCGGCAAGTAAACCGTTTCATACTATTATGCGGCTGCGGAAACCCGCAGCCGTAATTGTTTTCTAAGCATTCTGTGCAGCTCTATGTGTATCGCTATTCCTGCTTGTCCTGTTCGTCCTCCTTGCACTTATCGTCAATATTCGGAAGCTCTATCTTGACGGAAACCTTTTTCCTTCTAATGCTTTCCATATACTCATGCAGCCTTTCGTTGACGCCGTCGACTTCACGCTCAAGCTCCGCTGCCGTCATGCGCAGCACGCCCGTGCGGACAGACGAAAGCTGAATCAGCCCATCGGAAGAGGCTACGCGCACGGCATAATTCTTGCCTATCTCCGCAATCAAACGCTCGATAAAATTATCCGCCGTCTCATTTTCGCGCGTATACGCAACGCGTATCCCGTGATAGTTGAAGCGTTCCCCTGCGTTGCCCTTTACACGGTAACCGTCAAAGACGAGGACGACCTCGTTTTTCTTGTAGCCGCGGTAATTGGCCATTATGTCCATAAGCCTCTTTCTCGCGGCGGCAACGTCGCTCTCGGCAAGCTCCCTTAGCCCGCTCCAGCCGAAGATGATATTGTAGCCGTCAACTATCAGATAGTCGGGCCGTTCCGGCTTCTTTGGAATGCTTATCTCGGGCTTAGTCTCCGGTGCGGTCTCAGAGGGCTTGGGCCTTTTTCCGTACTCCGGGCGTTTGATGGGCCCGAACTCGCGAAGCATTATGCTCTCAAGCTCCCTATCCTCTATGCTTCTGCTGCGCTCGACGGAGCTCTGCTCTCCAATCCTGCGGCTGCCCGGGTTCAGCCCAAGCTCCGTATCAAAGTGCATATACTCCTCGACCCTGTTCCATTTTATTGCAACGCCTGCGCCATGGGAGCAAAATATTGAATCAGGTGTGTTTTCAATATCGGCTTCGGGGTCATAGCCAATTTCATCAATAATTTTCTTTTCTTCCTTGCAGCGTGCATAATGTGATACGCAGCAGCTGAGCCTTCCCCTGCCCTTGGTATAGGCGGCAAGGGTGACTGCGTATTCACGCATGGCGGATACCGGCGCAGTTCCGGAAATGAACGCATTCTCTCCGTCATCCTGCGGACTTGAAAACGTTCCTCCCATCAGCCTGATATCATTACATGCCCTTCCCAGCTGATTAATCGGAAGCTCCATTTCAAAGCTGTAATATGGCTCCAACAGAGCGCATTCCGCTCTCATTAGCCCTTGGCGTACGGCGCGATATGTTGCCTGCCTGAAGTCTCCGCCCTCGGTGTGCTTGATGCTCGCGAGTCCTGCGACCAAAGTTATCCGCATATCCGTTATCGGCGAACCGGTAAGCACGCCAAGATGAGTCTTTTCGTAAAGATGGGTGAGGATCAATCGCTGCCAGTTCAGGTCAAGCGCATCGGTGCTTACACTGCTGCCGAAAACCAGTCCGCTTCCTGCCGGGAGGGGTTCCATCAGAAGATGCACCTCCGCATAGTGCCTGAGCGGCTCATAATGGCCTATTCCTTCGATCGGCGACAGAATCGTTTCACGGTACATTATCCTGCCGTTATCTATCTCGACATCCATATCGAAGCGATCCTTGATGAGGGATTTAAGCACCTCTATCTGTATTTCGCCCATGAGCCTTGCGTGGATCTCCCTGTGCTGTTCGTTCCAGACTATGCCGAGCGAAGGGTCTTCCTCCTCCAGCTGACGCAGCAGCGGCAGAGCGGTTTGTGCATCGACTCCCTCCGGAAGCTTGATACGGTAGTTCAGCACCGGTTCGAGCATCGGAACATAGCTACCCTCTTCGACGCCGAGCGTCTGCCCGGGAAAGGTCGAGGAAAGCCCCAGCACCGCACAAACATCGCCTGCCGTGACTGAACCGACCTGCTCAAAGCCTGCTCCGCTGTATAGCCTAATTCGGGTTATCTTCTCCGAGTAAGCGGTATTCCTGACGGTATAGGCTATCTCGTCCCTTACCGAAAGACTTCCTCCGGTGAGCTTCAGATGTGTCAGCCTTGCGCCCTGCGAATCCCTTGATATTTTGAATACACGAGCTGCGAACTCATCGGGATAATGCTTATCAAGGGTATAGGTTTGGAAAGCCTTCAATAGCTCCCCCACTCCCTCCAGCTTAAGCGCAGAGCCGAAATAACACGGAAACAGCCTTTCCTGCCGAACGGCAAGCGCTATCCTGCTATCCGCTATGTTGCCGTCCTCCACAAAATCGTCAAGGAGTTCCTCGTCAGTCATGGCGACCTCTTCATAGAATTCGGCAGCACCTGCTTTCGAAAAGTCCACGCAGCTCTCGCTTATTCGCTTATTCAGCGCTGCCATCACCAAGCCCTTGTCGGCAGCGGGCAGATCCATCTTGTTAATAAAGATAAATGTTGGGACATTATAGCTTCTCAGCAGCTTCCAAAGGGTCTCTGTATGCGCCTGAACGCCCTCCGAGCCGCTTATCACCAGCACGGCATAGTCCAGCACAGCCAGTATCCGCTCCGCTTCGGTTGAAAAGTCCACATGCCCCGGCGTATCTATCAGGTTCACCTCTATCGCTTCCGTGCTGAAGCGTGCCTGCTTGGCGAATATCGTAATGCCGCGCTGCTTTTCAAGCTCGAAGTTGTCCAGATATGCGTCGCCGTGATCGACCCTTTCCCTGCTCCGTATCGCGCCGGACGCAAACAAAAGCCCCTCGCAAAGCGTGGTCTTTCCGGCATCGACATGCGCAAGTATTCCGATGGTCAGTTTGCGTTTAGGCAATTACTATCCTTACCCCAATCCTTTTTGATTACAGAAACGAGAATGAATGCCGCTCCGATAAGTCCGCAGACTGTCGATATGAGCAGCAGCGCCTGCACTCCCAGGCTGTCGAGTATAAAGCCGCCGCACAGCATGGAGATAAATCCGCCTATGGGCGCCGCAGAGGCAAGATAGCTCTGCGCTCTGACCGTCTCGCCGGCAGGAACGAGCTTTGACACATGATCGACTGCTGCGATGGAGTAAAGACCCCAGCTAAAGATTTGAAGCGCACTTGCGACGAACATTCCGCCGGGCGTGCTGACTATAAAGCAGCAGAGGGATTTTACCGCAAACCACAGGCCCGAGAAGCACACGAGCGCCTTGCAGGGAATGCGCTTTGCGATATAGGTAAACAGGAACATTATCGGCACCTCGACGATGGCGGAGATGCCTGCCGCAAGCCCCTGATCCGCCGCAGTACCCTGCTTGAAGAGCATTATTCGGTAGAGAAAGCAGGTGATGAGATTATGGTTGATGCAAAGGAATACCGCGCCGATGAGAAAGATGAAGAAGGCCTTGTTCTGCCTGAAGAAGCCTCCGGAACGAGCCTCTTTTGTTACGCTTGCGGCGGAACCTGTGCGTATCTCGCTCGAATACAGGAAAAGTCCTGCAAGCATGATTGCGGACACAACGAGCCCAAGATAGGAAACCATCCGAATTCCCATTGAAGCGACCAATAAACCCGTTACATATGCAAATATGCTGTAACCAAGCGAACCCATGCCCCTTGCAACGCTGTAAGCGGTCGGTGAGCCTGCCTCAATCGCTTCCATTCCTATGGTATTCCCTATGCCGGGCAGTGCCTGCAGCAGCGAACAGGCGATGAAATAGCAGCCTATCGCAAGCACCGTCATATCCGAAAGGACAGCGGCGGAGCAAGCCGCCATTACGACAGCCGAAGCTATGCCCACGGTGTACATCGTAAGCCTTTTCAGCCTTGATACAAGCTCTGCAAACAGTATCTGAAGCACGAACGAAACGGCAGCAGCCGCGCCGAGCAGCAAGCCAACTCCGCTGTCGGTGAAGCCATGCTCCTTCAGATAGTTGCCGGCAAAGCTCAGTATTACAGCATAGTATGCCCATGTGCCTATCTGCACGAGCGAATATGCCGCCGTTGCCTTTATTTTTCTACGCTTATCCATGATGCCCATATCCTTCTTAAAAAGGGTTACCGCAGTGGGCAACCCTTTCAAAATCATCCTTGAGAATTATAGCAAAGCCTGTTGGCCAAGTCAATATGCCGCAGACCCTGTTATTTAGCCTGCTGCGCAAGCCTGCGTTTTTCATCCTGCCGCTCAAAATTGTGCATCCAGTCCGCCTTGAAGTAATACACTACAAACGCAACGGAGCTAAGGAGCCATGTAAGCGGATATGCCCAGAAGATGACGCGAATATCCGGCACATAGTGTACAGTGATTGTGATATAGGCGATGCGGATTGCGCACCAGCATATCAGCATTATAAACATCGGCACCTTGGTCTTTCCGGCGCCGCGGAGTATGCCTGCCATGCAGTGCGACAGCGACAGCAGACAGTAGAACCATGCCTCTATTCTCGCCTGCTGCACGCCATACGCTACAACGGCGGGATCGTTATTGAACAGCGCGACGAGCTGCGGAGCAAGCGCCACGAACGCAAAACCGATGAGTTCGGCAAGCAGCACGCCGGCTATCACTCCGAACACGGTACCCTTTTTGACCCTGTCATACTCCCTCGCGCCAAGATTCTGGCTTGTAAAGGTTGTCAGCGCAACTGAGAAGCTGGTTACCGGAAGGAATGCGAAGCCTTCAAGCTTGGAGTATGCGCCGCAGCCTGCCATTGCGTTGTCCTGGAAGACATTGATATTCGACTGCACAAGAACGTTTGCCAGGGCAATGACGGAGTTCTGAACGCCGGTGGGCAGGCCCGTTGCAAGCACCTCGCGCAGCATGGGCATATCTATCTTTATGTCCCTCAGCGTGACCCTGTGAACATCGTCAACATGGGTCAGCTTGATGAGCGACAGCACGGCGCTTACGGCGTGGGATACGGCGGTCGCGATCGCTGCGCCTTCAACGCCCATACCGAGGTATTTTACAAACACTATATCGAGTATCACATTGATTATCGATGAGATTATCAGGTAATACAGCGGATGCTTGCCGTCGCCCCTTGCCTGGAAAACGCCCATCAGCGTTATGTACATGATGTTTCCGATCGAACCGGCAAAATACCAGCGGAAGTATTTGATGGATTCCGGAAGCACATTCTCCGGGGTCCTCATCAGCTTGAGCAGCATCGGAGTGATGATAATTCCGAGCACCGTCAGGAAAATTCCGGCTATGAGTCCGAACGCCACCGTCGTATGCACGGCGGTATGCACCTTTTCATTATCCTTTGCGCCGATGTACTTGCCAATAACAACGCCTGCGCCGATGAAAACGCCGTTTATAAAGCCGACCAGCAAAAAAATAAGGTTACCGGACGAGCTGACGGCGGCGAGCGCCTGCTTGCCAAGGACATTGCCGACTACAAGGGAGTCGATAACATTGTATAGCTGCTGGAAAAGCTGTCCGAGGAATATCGGCAGCGCAAATAACACTATCTTTTTATAAATCTTGCCTTCAGTCAAAACACACACCTTCATTCGATCTCTTTGCCCCGATTATATGCTCAGGAAGCTTTTTTGTCAATGATTATCAATAAATATACCTGCGCAGCAGCACCTCGTCAAGTGCCGGAAAGAATCCACTTCCAAAATGCAGTCAGCCGGGCTGCAAAAGCAGCCCGGCAAACAAAGCATATCATGAGTCAACATCAGTTACAGGAGTTCCTGTCATTCAAACTTGCAGCCTAAGATACCTCATTCCACAGGGACAGCGATAATATCACTATGATTTTCAGAATAGTTATCCTCACCTTGAGCAATTATATCAACTGTCTTAATGTTGAGCAGATCAAGCTCCTCGCCGTTGTCCATATAGGCCAGATAGTCCATATAGAACTGATCCGGATTACGGCCGCCAAGGCATTCCCTCCAAACACGCTCAATTAGCTCCTCATCAAAGGTATCTTCATCGATTAAAAACCTCTTTCTGCATGATGAATCTTTCAATACAACTCCGTTCTCATTTGGAACATAAACACTGATAATCCTGCTCCATCCAAGGTTTTCTTCGGGATAATACGAGCTTTCGCTAACTGCGCGAGAGAATGAAATCGTGCCCAATGGACGGCCATCCTCACCATAGAACAGGAACATTTCTGCACCCGTATAATTTTCAATAATGTCTTCCTTGTATTGTTCTATATAAACTTCTCGTGAAATCTCGACCATACGGATGTTGTTCAGCATTTCCACGAATTCCGCAACCAATTGTTCATCGTCAATTCCCGGATAAAACTCCGTACAATATGGTCCGCCTACACGACCATAAAAAAACCCAACATATGCAACCTCATCTTCGAGCTGAAGGCGCCATTTTGTTGCTGTTTCCGTTTCTGCGGCAGGCTTTTCTTCTTCCGGAGCGGGTGTTTCCTTTACATCATTGATCAGTTCAGTTTCCACCGGGGGTGTTTCCTTTGCGGTATTATCCGCAGCCTGCCCGGCGCCCGGTATCTTTGAAGCCTGACCGTCCGCAAAGACCGCTATTCCGGCGCAGAGCAAAGCGAGTACAAGCACCGCTATCAAGGTAATGGTTAGATTCTTTCCTTTCATGTCTTAGTGTCCTCCTGTTTTCCGTGCATTAATAAGTCAATAATTCATAACAGTCCGATGTGAACATCATAAAGGCAGCCAGCCATCGAATGGAGCCGAGCTTTATGTTGCTACAATTATATTCTAACTAAAACAGTACCGTTCTGTCAATAGCTTTTTATGAAATTTATTGAATTTTTTTAGTTATCGGAAGCCGACAACATATCTGTCCTGCAAACGACCGGGCAATGATATTTTGATTCTTCCTTAGTCTGTTCCGACGGAGCTGTTCTGCGGATAAAGCAAAGCCCCATGTTCCACAGATTGTTGAGAGCTATGGAACATGGGGACGATTTGATGAAGTTCGCAGCAGGACATCCGCAGATAATCCGCTGATGTAGGCTTAATACTATGGCAGCATCAGAACTTTGCCATTATGGTGTTAAGGTCATAGAGCTTATCGTCAAAGGTATCATTTACGGCAACGGCCTTTGCAAGCGGAACATTCACAATCTGGTTCTTCTTGATACCTACCGCATAGCCGCCCTTATCTTCGGCAAGCAGCTCGACCGCACGCTGACCGAGCCTTGCGGCAAGTACCCTGTCGAATGCGGAGGGATTGCCGCCGCGCTGGATGTAGCCAAGGGTAGTTCCCTTGATCTCGATATCAGTATTTTCTCTGATAAACTGGCAGAAATCCTCCGCCTTGCCTGCGCCCTCCGCTATGAGGACGATGCTGGTAAGCTGGCCGCGCAGCTTCTTTGCGACAAGGATATTGGCAGCCTCCTCCCAGGGCATGGGGCGTTCGGGGACGAGGATCAGATCGGCAGCACCGCTGACGCCTGCCCACAGTGCGATATCGCCGCAGCGCCTGCCCATGACCTCGATGACGCCGACTCTATCATGCGCACGCATGGTATCGCGGATCTTGTAGATCTCGTTCATGACATTGTTGACCGCAGTATCAAAGCCGATGGTAAAATCGGTATAGCCCATATCGTTGTCAATGGTGCCGGGAACGCCGATGATCTTCACTCCATACTGCGAAAGCTCATCCGCACCGCGGAAGCTTCCGTCGCCGCCGATGACGATAAGGCCCTCGATGCCGTAAGCATTCAGCACGTTCAGCGCCTTCTTCATGCCTGCTTCACCGCGGAATTCCTCGCTCCTTGCGGTACGAAGTATCGTTCCGCCCTTGTGCATCTTGTTCTCGACCATCGAATGGGTGATATAATCTACCTTGCCCTCGATAAGTCCCTTGTAGCCGTGGTAGATTCCCATGACCTGCATGTCCATCTCCACACCCGTTTTGAATACCGAGCGAATGCATGCATTCATACCCGGAGTATCTCCGCCGCTGGTCAATACACCAATACGTTTCATATTAAAATTCCTTTCCGAATTGTTATTGTATTCTTAATTATTATTGACGCTTTTGCACCAAAGCTACATTTTTTTCGCCCAGAAGCTCCGAAAGCTCCGTAAGCAGCCGTGGATCGCTGTTGACCCAAAGCTCCTTGGGCGCGATGTATTTTTTTCCCGATACCGCATCGGCAAAAACTACCTCTATGCTGCCCGGATAGCGTCTGAGTATCTCCATGACACGCTGCTTGAGCGGCAGCGTTTCCTGCGTGAAATTTAGCCCAAGCCTATACTTTTGACCCTTGAGCAGCGGAAGCGCCTCGTCAACGAGCACGGAATTGGCCCTGTCCTCACGGATCGAAAGCCTGCCTCGCACGACTACCTTTTGGTCGTTCGCAATGAGCGAAGCATACTTCTGATAGACGCTCGGGAATACAGCAAGCTCAACCGTTCCCGTCATATCCTCCAGATTTCCGTATGCCATCAGGCCGGAGCCGGATTTTACCGGACGGGTCCTCATTCCGCTCAGTATTCCGCCGAGCCTCACCGTATCGCCGTCACGCAGCCTGCCGTTGACATCATCGGCTTCCGAGGCATCACGGCAGCAGCACCCAAGGGAGCTAAGCTCTGCCTCGTAGCCCATCAGCGGATGACCGCTTATGTAGATGCCTATCACCTCACGCTCCATGTTGAGAAGCGTTTCCGTTGGGAACTCCAGCTTCATCTCATCGGTGCTTGTCACCGGAGTAAGCTCCTGCGCCGCCTCGCCGAAATCGAAGAACGACAGCTGACCCGTTTCCACACGCTTGCGTTCCGCATTGGCGTTTGCAAGCTCCTTCTCGTAGACAGACATGAGATACATTCTGGAGACGCCAAGGCTGTCAAAGCAGCCTGCCTTGATAAGTCCTTCAACAAGCCGTTTGTTGAGCGACCCGACGCGGCGGGCAAAGGCGGAAAAGTCGGAGAACTCTCCGTTCTGCTCACGCTCGGTCAAAAGCTCCGCTATTGCGCTCTCTCCGACATTGCGTATTGCGGCAAGTCCAAAGCGGATGGAGCCGTTTTCCACGGAGAATTTGGCACGGCTCTTATTAATATCCGGCGGCAAAACCGCAATACCTCGCTTTTGAGCGTAGAAGATATAGCCCGTTATCTTATCGGTATCGCCGAGATAGCTGTTCATGATAGCCGTCAAAAACTCTGCCGGATACATCAGCTTCAAAAGCGCCGTCCTGTAAGCGACTACCGCATAACAAGCGGCATGGGCTTTGTTGAACGCATAGGAAGCAAAGCTCGTCATCTCATCGAAGATATGCTCCGCAGCCTCACGGCTAATGCCGCGGCGCAGCGCACCGTCCACCAGCACCCTGCCGTCCTCGACTATTCCGTTAATGAAATTCGCCCTCTCCTGCTCCATGACATCATGCTTTTTCTTGCTCATGGCACGGCGGATAAGATCGCTTCGCCCGAGCGAATAGCCCGCAAGATCCCTGACTATCTGCATGACCTGTTCCTGATAGACCATGCAGCCGTAGGTGGTGTCCAGTATGGGACGAAGAAGCTCCGTTTCGTATTTGATGGAGGCCCTGTTCTGCTTGCCCTCCAGATAGCGGGGTATCTGTTCCATCGGGCCCGGACGATACAGGGAGATGCCTGCAATTATGTCCTCAAAGCTGTCCGGCTTCATCTGCATCATAAACTGTGTCATTCCTGCGGATTCAAGCTGGAACACGCCCGTGGTATCGCCGGAGCATATCATCTCATATACCCTCGGGTCGTCATATTGACAGTTGGAAAAATCCGGCGGAGTTTCCCCTCGCTCTTCGGCGTAAGCGCAGCAATCCTTTATGACCGTGAGCGTTCGAAGCCCCAGGAAGTCCATCTTGAGCATTCCAAGCTCTTCAAGCTCCGTCATGGTGAACTGAGTGGTTATGACTTCGTCATTTCTCTGCAGTGGCACCAGATCCATCGTCGGAAGCGATGAGATAACCACGCCTGCCGCATGGGTAGAGGTATTCCTCGGAAGCCCCTCTATCTTCATCGAAAGGTCGATAAGCCTCTTGACCTGCTCATCGGTATCGTACAGAGTTTTCAGCTCCGGAACCATTTCCAGCGAAGCGCTGAGTGTAATATCCAGCATTCGCGGAATGAGTTTGGCTACCCTGTCCACATCCTGATACGGTATTCTCAGAACCCTTCCGACATCGCGCACAGAACCCCTCGCCGCCATAGTGCCAAAGGTCACTATCTGCGCCACATGGTCGCTGCCGTACTTGCTGCGAACGTACTCAATTACCTCCGGCCTGCGCTCATACTCGAAGTCAACATCGAAATCGGGCATGCTGACGCGTTCCGGATTGAGGAAGCGTTCGAACAGCAGATTGTATTTTATAGGATCAAGGTCGGTGATGCCTATCGCATAGGCGGCAATACTCGCCGCGCCGCTGCCTCGTCCGGGCCCGACGGCGATGCCATGGGTCTTTGCAAAGTGGATAAAATCCCATACTATCAGGTAGTAATCGACAAAGCCCATCCTCTCTATTATGCTTAACTCATAATTCAGCCTATCCCAATGCTCCTTGGACGGCTCGCCATAGCGAGAGTACATGCCGTCGCTGCAGAGCTTCCGCAAATAAGTCGGATTGTCCATTCCGCCAGGTGCGGTAAAGCCCGGCAAATGACGCTTGCCGAACTCTATGGTCAGATTGCATTTGTCCGCAACCTCCTGAGTGTTGCTGACAGCATCCTCATAGCCGTACATCCGCAGGAGCATTTCCTCCTCGCTCTTCAGGTAGAATTCCTCCGCTTCCATCCGCATACGGTTGGTTTCATCGACAAACCTCCCTGTCTGGATGCAGAGGAGCACGTCCTGAGCCTCGGCGTCCTCCCTGCGGACATAGTGAATATCGTTCGTGGCAACGGTTTTTATGTTCAGCTCCTTGGCAAGCTCATTGAGTCTCGGAAGCACGATGAGCTGTTCGGGAAGTCCATGATTTTGAAGCTCTATATAGTAGTCGCCGCCAAACAGCTCCTTATACCATGAAGCTCTCTTTTTGGCCTCGTCATATCGGTTCAGCAGCAGAAGCTGCGGTATCTCGCCTGCCAAACAGGCGGATAGGCATACCAAGCCCTCGTGGTACCTTTGCAGAAGCTCACAATCTATCCTCGGGCGGTAATAGAAGCCGTCCACATAGGCGATAGAGGATAGCTTCAAAAGATTCCTGTAGCCCGTTTCATTCTTTGCCAGCAGTATCAGATGCGCATTTTCACGCTGTCCGGTCTTATCATAGAGCGATCTTGGGGCGACATAGGCTTCCATACCGATGATTGGCTTTATGCCCTGCTTGACGCAGGTTTTGTAAAACTCGATAACGCCGTACATATTGCCGTGGTCGGTAATCGCAATGCTCTGCATTCCCAGCTCCTTGGCGCGTGCGACCAGTTCCTTTATCCTGGCTGCGCCGTCCAAAAGGCTGTATTCGGTATGAACATGCAGATGAGTGAACGCCATGTTTTCTCCCCCCTTCGTAATATCTATTCTATGCCTTCTGCCTTATCTCATCCGCCATCCGGGACAGCTTCTGAAATCGATAGTTGACTGCCGACTTGCCTATTCCGAGCTCCTCGGCAATCTCAGAAAGCGTCATTTCATAGTTATTCAGTCTGACCTCGGCAACCGCCCTCAGCGATTCGGGCAGATTATTAAAGCCCACGACGGATATCACAAGCCTTATATCCTCCGCCTGCCGGAGCGCCGTCCTGGCAGCGCGGTCGAGGTTGGCATTTATGCAGTTTACGCCCCTGTTGGCTTCGTTGTTCGCCTGCTTCAGAATGCGCGTATCGGCAACCTCCATCATTGCCGAGGATGCACCCAGCAGGGCAAGCAGATCTTCAACGCTTTCGCCTGCCTTTATGTAGAGTATTTCGGAGCTTTTCCGTCGGGCGGTCTTACAGGCTATGCCGAACCCAAATAGCAGCTCGGAAGCGTAATCGCACAGCTCCCTGCTCTTCAGCACGAATTCGGCATGATACGCCTTGGCAGGCTCGCTCGCCGTGCCGCAGGCAAGGAACAGACCCCTGAGAAAAGCCTTCTTTTGAGTGTCCGTCACTATCCTTTCGGCAGGTATGCGCATTTCGTATTGCGCTTCGCCCTTTTCGTCAAGGCTCATAAAGCCCGTGGCAAGCAAAAAGCCCTGAAGCCCGCTCCCATAGAGCAGCAGCTCATGATAGACGGCATTTAGCCGCTCATGCTCCACCCTTGTTATCGCGAACTCCACACCGAAATAGCGATAGGCAAGCTTGGCGATGAAAAGGACTGCCTGTTCGCACTCGCTGACGAAATGGATTCCCCACCGGCGCAGCTTCGCCGCATAGCTCAATGAGCCTATGCTCAAAGTGAATGCCGACAGCATCGCAGCCGCATCGCCCTGCCGCCTTATGCGGTTCTCGGTTATCTCCTGTTTGATATTTGATGAAAAGCTCATTTCTCGGCAGGTTTGAACCTCTCCCTGATATCATCCGCCTCGGTTATCAGATCCCTGTGTTCGACTATAACGGGATACTTGTCCTTCATGCGGTCGTGCAGTGCTTCCGCCATGGCGACGGAGCGATGTCTGCCTCCGGTGCAGCCGAACGCCACCATCATTCGGCGCTTGCCCATTTCGGTAAAGGCAGGAATAAGCATGTCCAACATTTCCTCTATTTGACTGAGCTGCTTCCCAACCCTTTCATCGGAGAAAACAAAATCCTTGACCTTGCTGTCCTTGCCGGAAAGCTCCCTAAGCTCATCTATATAAAAGGGATTCGGGGTATAGCGCGCATCAAAAACAAAGTCTGCGTTCTGAGGAATGCCGCGCTTGAAACCAAAGCTCGATATCACGAGCCGGAACGGGAGGATATCGCCGCCCTTCAGCAGGAGCGATTCAATGGTCTTGGACAGCTCCCTCGGGCGCATATTGGTGGTATCTACGATAAACTTTGCCCTCTCCCTCAGCGGCGCGAGTATCTGATGCTCAATCTCGATGCCCCTGCTTATGTCGTCGTCCATGGGATGCCGGCGGCGTGTTTCGCTGTACCTGTTATGCAGTACAAAGTCGTCACATTCCAGGAACAGGATATCGTATGAATAGTCAAGATTTTCAAGCTCATTAAAGGTTTTGAGCGGATTATAGCCGAACAGCGATTCACGGCTGTCGATAACGAGCGCGATGCGTTTCAGATCATTGCTGCTTGCGGCGCAAAGATCCAAATACTGCTTGACGAGCTGACAGGGGATATTGTCCGCACAGACGAAGCCAAGATCCTCCAATATGCTCAGCGCTGTTGATTTTCCGGCGCCAGAAAGCCCGGTTACTATCAGGATATACATGCTTGTCCTTTCTCAATGCTGCATATGCAGCCACTATGTCACAAACTGTTTATCAAAGCATCCTTCGTGATCAGCTTCACCTCGGGCTCAAGCCTTACGCCAAATTCGGCATAGACCCTTTCTTCAACCGCCTCCATCAGCTCCTTGACATCGGCAAATGAAGCACCCCCTGCGTTTACTATGAAGCCTGCGTGCTTTTCGCTGACCATTGCACCGCCGATGCGGAAGCCCTTCAGCCCGGCGTCCTCGATGAGCCGCGCGGCAAAATGCCCCTGCGGTCTTTTGAAGGTACTGCCTGCGGAGGGAAGCTCCAGAGGCTGCTTGGCCTTACGCTGCCTGCTGTATTCTTCCGTTCTCGCCTTTGCGCTCCCATCATCGACGGAAAGTTCAAATCTGCCGCTGAGTACGACCGCATTGGGGAATGAAAACGCCGAATAGCGGTAGTCGAGATCCTGCGGCATTATCTCATGTTCGAATATCCCTCCGTCCTTATAGAGGCGGACGCTCCTAAGCACCTGCTTTATCTCTCCTCCGTATGCGCCGGCATTCATCGCAATGCCTCCGCCGACGGAGCCGGGTATGCCGGCCGCCCATTCCAAGCCCATGAAGCCGCTGTTTACACTCGACTTTGCCACGCTGCACAGCAGCGCGCCTGCCGATGCAGTCAGGGTCACGCCCTCAATATAAAAATCCGAAAACCTATCGCCAAGCCTTATAAACAGCGCTTCGAGCGGCTCGTCCTGAACGAGTAGATTGCTCCCGTTGCCAAAGACAAAATAGGGATAATCGTTTTCCCTTGCAAGCTGCATAAGCCTGCACAGCTCCGCTTCATTCCTTGGTTCGGCAAGAAGTGCCGCCTCGCCTCCTATGCGAAAGCTGGTGAAATCCCTTGCCGGAACGTCCCTATCGTACTTTATGCCGCCAAGGGCCAAAACGAGCATTTCCTTTCTTTTTGAATCCTTCATATCATCCTCATATCAATATTTATCCAAGTATATTTTACACCCGAAATACGAACTTGTAAATACGCTTTTCGGGAAAATCAGTTCCCTTCCGCAAAGCCGATGAAGTCATTTCGCTGTCTGAGCATTTCGTAAGCCTCCGATAGAAACTGCTGCTCATACACAAGCTCTGCCTCCCTCGCAAGGGGATAAAGTCCAAGCTCGCACAGCTCCTTTTGTTTTTTCTCCGAAAAAAGGCCCGAAAACAGCTCATTAATATACGGTATCTTGACCTCGATGCAATCCCTGCTTATGCCGAGATACTGAACCAGTTTGCTGCCCCTGTCGAGGGGAAGCACATCAAAATAGTCCGCCTTGCCTGCAAGCACCTTGCGCATAAGATCGCCGACCGCGCGCGCATCGGCAACGCAGCAGCTCACCCTTCCCTTTTTGAAATCCTCCAAGTTGTTCTGTTCCGCCTGCTCAATGTCGATCTCGTCCGAAGAGACCTTCGATTGACAGTACATGACAAGCTCGCACGAGGCAGTGAAGGGAAGGGCATATATTACGGAGTTAAGCTCACCGCCGGAAAGGTCGGCAAGCCTTTCAAAGCCTGCCGTTTCGTCCTCGGTAAACGCCCTAAGTCTGCTTTCATCGATAAAGCCTGCCGGGAAGCTCAGCGCATCCGGAAATTCGCCGTTCGCCATCCTTTGAGCGGCGTCCTCCGCCGAAAGCGCAGTCACGGTGATATAGACGCCGAAGTGCCGCTTTTCAACCGACTTGGCAGCATCCTTGATGATATTGCCGACGCTCCCGATGTACGGGCGGAAGCCCACTACATGCCAGACGGATATGCTGCCGGTGTACTCCTCCTTCTCGTGATCGAGCCATTCCTCGAAGCGGTTGCGGTGAAGTTCGTCGTCAACACAGCGAGGAAGAAAGACAATAAACAATATGATGATCGGTATCAGCACGATCGAAATAAACCTTGAGAACCTGTTCATATCAGATTATATGCGCCAGGTTTCAAGATTACGGTAGGTTTATGTAAAAAAAGAGCCTCCGCATGATGTGCGGAAGCTCAGGATGAGTTCATTCAAAATAGCCGCTGAACTCCGGGGTAAAGCCGCTCTCTGCGGAGGATCGCTCCTGCAGCAGCAGGTTTGTAAACCCAAGAGCGAGCGCATAATCCACGGCGCGGTCGTATTCCCTCTTCATAAGCCTTCGGTCAAGCGGAGGCCGCATTCCCTCTATCGGGGTGTACTGACTCATGAGCGAGATATTAATGCTGAGCGGAAACGCTGAAGCGATGTAGTCCAAAACTCCCCTTGTTTCGTCCACCGAGCCGGGAAGCACAAGATGGCGTATGATAACGCCCCTTTGAGCAATGCCGTTATCGTCGGCAACCAGCTCTCCGCACTGGGCGTACATCTCCTCGACGGCCCTTGAAGCGTAGTTAAAGTAGTCCTCCCTGCCGCTGTATCTGCCTGCGGCAATTCTTCCTGCATACTTCAAATCCGGAAGGTAGATATCTATCAGTCCGTTCAGGCTCTTTATGGCCTCGACGGTTTCATAGGCATTGGTATTATAGACTATCGGTATTTTCAGTCCCCTTTCCCTCGCAAGCGGTATCGCTTTCAGGAGCATACGCACATGGGGCGCAGGCGTGACCAGATTGATATTATGCGAGCCCAGCTCCTCCAGCCTCAGCATGATGCCGCAAAGCTCCTCCGCATCGACGGGTCTTCCCTTGACGGAAGCGGAGATATCTATATTCTGGCAGAAAACGCAGGCCATGTTGCAGCCCGAAAAGAATATAGCTCCGCTGCCGCTGACGCCCGAAATGGGCGGCTCCTCATAGAAATGCCGCGCGGCTCTTGCGACGAAAGCGGTCTCATACGGGTCTCTCTCCCCTATTCCGCACGCTCCGCCGACGCCGCATACGCCGGGGGACAGCGCCCTGTCTGCGCCGCAGGCAAGCGGACAGAGCGTACAGCCTTTATCGCTGCGTTCAGTCATCCTGCTCAGCCTCCGTTTCCTCTGCTTCTCCCTCTACGGTGAAGCTGAAGCTGATAACGCCGTTTGAATAATCGACCCAAATGCTCTCGTCCAGCAGATTGAGCACTTCCGATACTATGGAAAGACCTATGCCCGTACCCTCGCCGGTATGCGCCCTGTCCGCCTTGTAGAAGCGGTCGAAGAGATGTGCGAGATCCTCCGGGCTGACATCCGCCGCCGGATTGCTCACGCTTATGGTATAGCGGTTCTTTGCCTCGTCAAAGCACATATCCACCATAATCTCACAGCCGTCATCACCATGCTTTATCGCGTTGTCGATGAGCGCGATCAGCACCTGCTCAACCCTGTCCTCGTTGGAACAGGCGATGTATTCGCTTTCAGGCACCGCAAGGATTATATGCTTGCCCCTCTCCCTTGCCGATTCCTCCATGCGGTCGGCAACATCGAACAGCGTTTCATACAGATCCATGTTCCTTTTTGTAAAGGCAACGTTGCCGCTTTGCAGGCGCGACAGCTCCAGCAGATCGCTTATCAGATGCGAAAGCCTGATGGATTCACGCTGAATGTAGCCATAGTAACGCTTTTTATCCTCCTCCGATGTGACCATGTCATCCGCAAGCGCATCGGCAAGGCTTCTTATGGATGCAAGCGGAGTTCTCAGCTCATGGCTGACGTTTGCGACATAGTCCCTTCTGGTCTTTTCAAGGCGTTCGCTCTCGGTAATGTCGCGCAGCAGCACGACCGTACCGCAGCTATCGCTGCCGTCATAGAGAGGGTTTGCAGAGCAGCGTATTATTGTATCCCCAACCTTGATATCCTCGCTGTACTCCTGTGACGTTGCCAGCGATTGTACTATGCAGCTTACCACCTCCGCATAGGGCTCAAGGGATGCAAGATTATCGCCCTCCCTGCCGCCGAGCAGGGTCACCGCCATGGAGTTGCTGAGCTCTATCACGCCCGATCTGTTCGTCGAGATAATGCCCTCTCCTATCCCGTCCAGGACCGTCCTTAGCTTGTTCTTTTCTATGGTCAGGTTGTCGATAGTTATCTGCAGGTTGTCCGCAAGGGTGTTGAACGAGCGTGCAAGATGTATCCCCTCGCTTGAGCCCTTCTCCTCGGCGCGTACGCTCAGATCGCCGGACGCCATCTTGAGAGCTGTCTCGGCAGTGTTTTTAATGGGGTTGGTGAGATTGCGCGAAACCAGATAGACCGGTATCATCAGCACGATCGCGGCAAGCAGGAACGCCACGCCGAGATCGTATGTAAGCCTGTTCAGCGTGTTCTGCACCTCCGCAACAGGGGTTATGATAAAGACGGCCCCGATGATGTTCCCCCTTGAATTGGCGGCAGGCACGCCGACGAACACGCCCATATCGGTAGAGGTCAGGCAGACCCTCTCGCCGCTTATCACCCGATTGAAGTATTTCTTGATAAGGGTTATACCCTCATCGTATTCGCTTTCCTTGCTTTCGGTTGATATTCCGTCTCCGTTCACATCGAACATATAGACGGGAGAGCCGGATACTATCAGGCCCTTTTCAAGCAGATTGCGGCGCAGCTCCATCGGCGGAGTGTTTCGTTCGACCGCCGACACAAGCTCCCTCGCTATCGATTCGGCGCGCGGAATTATCTCGTCTGCCTTCTGCTGAGCATAGACGCCCTTGCCGATAATACTGAGAAGCAGAGTGCTAAGTCCGGTAAGTACGGCAAGAGCAAGCACTACGATGACGATGATATTCCGCAAAAGGGTTGATTTTCTCATAGATGCACCTCGGATACAGAAAATGAAACGGGTAAAAAACAAGCGGCATCCACGCGGATGCCGCATACAGAGTATTTGATCTTCCGCAGCAAAATCAGGCGGTTATCCCCTCTCAGTCGTTCCTCAACTGTTCGGGCTCATCCTCGTCCAGCAGCTCAAAGCGGTAGCCGACGCCGTAGACGGTCTGTATCTTCCATCCCTTCGCGTCCGCAGGATTGATCTTCTGGCGGATACGCTTTATCTGGGTATCCACAGCGCGGTCGTCGCCGTAGTAATCATAGCCCCAAACGGTCGCCAGAATGTTTTGACGGGTGAACACCTTGCCTGGATGTGAGGCAAGAAGCTGGAAGATCTCCGCTTCCTTCGGGGTCAGATTCAGCCTCTTGCCGTTGATGCGAACGTCATAATTGTTGATATTTATCTCAAGATTGCCGTGACGGACTATCTGGGCAGGCTCCTTTTCCTGCATATTAAATCTTCTCAGCACCGCCTTGACCCTTGCCACTACCTCACGGGTGCTGAAGGGCTTGACGATATAGTCATCCGCCCCAAGCTCCAGTCCGAGAATACGGTCGATCTCGACAGCCTTGGCTGTAAGCATGATTATGGGGACGTTGCTCGTCTGCCTTATCTCCTTGCAGACATCCATGCCGCTCTTTTTCGGCATCATGATATCAAGAATAATTAGATCCGGCTTTCTGCGGTTAAACTCGGCAATCGCCTGCTCCCCGTCATAGGCGGAAATGCACTCGAAGCCGTCGTTCTTGAGGTACGCGCTCAGCGTTTCGTGAATGATGTGCTGGTCATCGCAAATCAGTATCTGTTGTTTAGCGGCCATATGCCTGCCTCCTTGTATAGTTTATCATTCGGATTATATTACTTTTCCCTCCGTCTTTCAAGCTGTTTTTTGATGTTGTCAAACAAATTTGCGCTTTCCGACACATTTGCACTGATTTCTGCGTCATTACAAAGCATATCAACATAGT
This sequence comes from uncultured Clostridium sp., assembly GCA_900542285.1. Lineage (GTDB taxonomy): Bacteria > Bacillota > Clostridia > Christensenellales > CAG-138 > PeH17. The sequence continues at coordinate 35,561 of UQNF01000007.1, read as the reverse complement.
TTGAACAACATTTGCCCCAAAATTATTCAGCGTGGGACAAATTATATACATATTCAGGTGCTATAATACAGGCACAAAGAAGATGGAAACGCGGAAAGGAAGATTTCGGTTTTTATTTCACGCTTCCGTTCATAATATTAGCGTAGAATTTGCAAAGGAGAAGGATCATGGATAAGGATACCAAGATCAGAATGCCGTTCGGTGCGGCGATCGCATGTATAATGATAACCGCTTTGGTTATTGTCGGAGTATTCGCAGGAGTAAAGCTCGTAAGGAATATGGCGCTGGATATTCAGGCCAAAGACGACCCTCAGACGGAGCTCAATACCGTTCAGCCCTCTGGCGGCAGCGGAAATCTGCTGCCCGGCCCCACCGGAAACAGCAGCTTCCCGTCCGAAAACCTGAATACGACGGACGACCCTAACGCCGACGCAAGCAAATATGCCATCATCGATAGATGCATGAACGCGGCTGTCAGCATAGACATCACGATGAAGCAGGGCTACACCAGCGTTCTCGCAGGCTCCGGCTCGGGCGTTATCGTAACTAACACCGGCTACATAATCACATGCAATCATGTTATCGAGGGCGCTGAATCCATCATTGTCTATCTAAACGACGGCAGCACCTACACCGCCGAGCTTATCGGCGCTGACCCCATCACCGATGTGGCTGTCATCAAGATCGAGGGAAACAATTTCCCATATGCGACGCTTGGTCACTCATCGGATCTGCGCGTCGGTGAATCGGTTTTCGCTATCGGCAATGCAATCGGCGAATTGTCCAACACCTACACCAGCGGTTCCGTGAGCGGTCTTGACCGCAGCATCACCATCGACGGCAAGGAGATGACCCTGCTTCAGACCGATGCGGCCATCAATCACGGCAATTCCGGCGGCGGCCTGTTCCGTGCAAGCGATGGCGCACTTATCGGAATCGTCAACGCCAAATCCAGCGGCAGCAGCATCGAGGGCCTCGGCTTCGCCATTCCCTCCGACCTTGTGAGCGAGATTTCAAGCGACCTTATGGACTACGGCTTTGTTACCGGCAGACCGTACCTTGGCGTCTCAACCCAGGACGTCTCTATGAACGGTTTCAGCTTCTTCGGACAGCAGAACACCTATCCCTGCGTGGTGTCCGTTGTTGAAAACAGCCCTGCCGATAAGGCCGGCATACAGGTCAACGATATCATCACCGCCGTTGACGGCAACAGCGTATCAAGCGGCGAGGCGCTGAGCATTATGATCAACTCTTATAATATCGGCGACCAGATAACGCTGACCATTAAGAGGGGCAATTCGAGCGTCAGCATCAGCGTAACGCTTGAGGAGAGGATCAGCAAATAAAACAATATCATCTATGCCCGGACGCCGCAGCGGCGCCCGGTTTTTTTCGGACAAATTTACCAATCGAATCATAGTTTGCGAATAATTATCCCATTCGCGGCCATGCTAAGAAATATCAAGCAACGAAAGGGATGATAATATGAACAGGAGATCCGGTCTCAAATGGAAGCTTACTCAGCTAAAGATCCGCTCACAGATATTTTTGCGCCGCAACGGCCTGCATGTGATGGTAATTGCCTGCATGGTCATGCTCGGAGCGGCGGCGATACTCATCTTCACCGGTCAACCCGATGAGCAGCAGAAGGAGCCGGTCAACAATTCCAAGGACCAGACGCTCAGCGATGTATTGAACGTTGAGGACATAGAAGGACAGAATAGGCGCAGCGGAAAGCCGACGGAAGCGCCCTCTGCCGAACCCTCGCCTTCGCCCACGCCGTCTGCCACAAGGGAGCCCGGCGCTACGCCAATGCCCGACTTTACGCCCGTGCCCACGGGGACGCCCGAGCCTGCGCAGATGGTTTTCCAGCCGCCTGTCGACGGCAGCATAATCAGGGTGTTTGCCATAAACTCGCTAATCTACTCCGAAACGCTGAACCAGTGGATGACGCATTCCGGAGTGGATATCGCAAGCCCCAAGGGGACCGATGTGCGCTGCATCGCGGACGGTACGGTCGACAACGTCTATCGTGACGACATGATGGGTATGACGGTCATAATCACCCACGCCAACGGCATGGTTACCGTCTATTCGAACCTCAAAGAGGAAGTCCCGGTCAGGATCGGAGACGTGATAGCTTCGCGTACCGTGATCGGTCAGATAGGAGATACAGCGCTGGAGGAATGCCTGGAGCGAAGCCATCTGCATTTTGAAATACGGATAAACGGCGAGCCAGTCAATCCGGCAGGACTCATACTCTTCAGGCAGGAAGCGAACTAAAAACGGAAACCGGCAGGCATGACCGCCTGCCGGTGTTTTTTTATTCGGTTTGGATAAGTCTCGTTACGAGCCTGTCCGGCCGTTCGTCATTCATTCCCTATCCGATAGAGCTTTTCTGTGCCGGATGTGAAAACGCATTCGAGGTTGGCATCAAACCAGCCTATGTCAACGCTGTAATTACGGTTTTCCCAATTTCCGATGCGCACATATTCGATGCCGTATTCCGCAGCGGTATCGTATAGGTTCGTGCCGGGCTCTTCATACAGCCCCTTGAGGAGCGTCTGCCTCGGCAAATAGTCCACGCCATGCCAATGCAGGAAGGTTGGGGTTCCAACGAATATGTTCCTGCCTGTCAGCATTGCGACGGCATTGTTATGGTTGTTGTGCGTCAGGATAACGGTGTCCGGAGCCGTATTTTCCTTTACCCACTCCGCAAGCTTGACATCATCTGCGGTCAGCACCTGATATCCGCTCTCGACCAAGCCGAACCGAGTGGAGCCTTCCTCCTTATAGATACCGATGTGGTCAGCGGATACATACTCCCTAACCAGGGTCAGCGTTCCGGAAAGGAAGATAGCGGTCAACACGACCATCGCCAGAAATACATTCGCAAGCTTTTTGCCGTACGGGAGCTTTTTCTGCCCCTCCTCGGGCATATCCATCTTCTTATACAGCTTGATCAGATAATCCGCAACGATGCCGCAGGTCAGCGCAAACCATACGAACAGTAGCTTGTTATTGTCATAGGGATTGGGCTGGAACAGAACAAATTCGCAGATGAACCATATGAGCAGTCCGCCGCCGTAGAACAGCTTCTTGTCCTTATCGGAGCTGAAGAACGCCGGGAACATGAATATGAATATCAGACCCATATTCTTAATGTAGAACCACAGATAGCTGTCGCTCTCATTGTCCCAGTTGAACTGCCAACGCAGGAAGCTGTCATTTGACGCCTGCTTAAGGGTGAAGCCGAACACCTGCGGAAGGGCGAGGAGCACGGCAGTAACGCCGAAGATGATGAAGAAGAGCAGATTCCTTCCTTCCTCATCCCTCGTGATATAGTCCTTAAACGTAGCCTTTTCGCTTCGGCAAAGCGCAATGATGTTGACAGCTAGGTATACAAGGGTCAGAAGTCCGCACACGAGGACGCCGACATTCGAAATCTCCTCAAGATTTTTGACAAGCCCAAGCGTGAGCGCACAGACGATGAGCGCAGCCGTTCCGAACAGATAGTTTCTGCGGGCGGCGACCGTCTCCTTTGCATCCGAATCACTATGGTTCTTCCTGAGCGCAAGGAAGAGCATCAGTGCCGCTTCAGCCAGGCAGAATATGAATACGAACATCGCCCCGAAGTCGGGATTGCCCGACTTGCTTACCACCTTGCCCACAACGGCGACGACCGCTGCAAGAAGCAGCAGACCGAACACATCCGCATTGGCGCGCCTTGACGGCGATGCAAGGAAGCGATGCAGCTGCTTCCTCACGGCGGCAGCGAAAAGAAGCACGCTGATCAGCGCAACGGCGAGGAAGCTGTGAGTATGCACAAGGGGCATACAGCCTGCGATAATTCCAAGGGGGATGAACAGCCTGTTTTCCTTCTCCATCGCGGTCCTGTGCAGGAGCTGCAGGCATGGGAACAGCAGCGCCCAGCCGAACAGCGTTGCCCTCTGCGGCAGAAGCATGTCCGCAATTGCGTTGACCCACCGCAAACCCTCATCGGGAAGGTTTGTCGGGGTCTTGTAGAATCCGGTCAGGAGCTCATTCCAGCGGCTTATCCCCTCCGCGGCGAGGATCTGCTTGTTGTTGAACAGATACGCAAATCCAAGACCTCCGCCTATCAGGAACATATAGGTCGCCAGCACGGATACGGAATCCCTCTTGAACCACTGCTCAAAGAAATAGTACACGCCCAGCACCACTATGAGATATGCATACAGCGCAGGGAGCATAGCGGCAAACCTAAGCGATGAGCCAAGCGTATAGAACGTGGAGCTGATGCTGTCGCAGAGGAAAGGATAGCCCAGCGGAGTACCGGGCAGCAGCGAATAATCCGGAGGAAAATTCTGCTGCACGCTGATGCTCGTGATGAACCCAAGGTGCATACATAGATCGCCGTAGGTACACTGTCCGACATGGAGCGAGCCGTCCGATGCAGGCACTATTGTATGGTTAATATGCAGTATCCAGCCGATGGCGACCAGCGGGATCACCGTCCACAGGAATGGCTTGAGATTGGTTATGGAATTATTTAGTTTAAGCTTGCCGGTTTTCAGCTTTTTCTCGGTCATGAGCCAGAAGAAGAAGCCAAGCCCGACGGCTATTGCAAGTGCCAGCAGCTGAGCCAGCAGATTGAACTTTCCAAACAGGAAAGCCAGCAGCACGGGCAGCCACAGGAGCATTACAAGCCCGAATACGAGCCCGAAAAAGACCCTTTTGAGCAGTTTATCGCCCGAAAATACATATCTGGATATCATCACGCCCGACAGCGCAAAGACAAGCAGATAAAGAACCGATAGGATTTCCATAAAGCCTCCTTTTTTCCGATTAGAGGAATTATATCACCGTTTTGGATAAATTTCCACTTGTTATTGCGAGCTTATGAAAAGCTGCGGTAATCGGAGCGGAGAAATCAATATTTTTGTGTTCTTAAGCACAAACAGTCCGCCCGAAAGACGGACGGACTGTATATCAGTAATATAAACTATCGATTAGTTCTCTTTCCTGCGGAACAGAACGATGCCTGCGCCGGAAACAAGAGCGACAGTACCGATCACGGCAAGGCTGACAGCGCCGGTGCCGGGAACGGGATTGACGGGCTGCTCGGGCTCAGAGGGAGCCTCGGTCTCAACGGGAGCTTCGGTCTCAACGGGAGCTTCGCCGTTTTCAAAAGTCTCGCTTACGCTGAAGGTAACGATCTCTTCCTCATTTGCAAGGAACATTTCATCGCTGATTGCAGCGGAGTTGTAGCAGAAGCCGAAGAAGTCCTTGTACTCATCGAGGATGGAGAGCAGGGTTGCGAACAGCTCGCTGTCCTTGCCGATGGGATCGCCGACCTCATAGAAGCCGTCCTCTTCGTCATACTCTACGGGGATAAAGTTGTCCACTACCAGATCGCCGGGGATCATATGATAGTAGTGACCGTTGAGCGCAGCGTAGATGTCGCAAAGGCCATACGCATTGTTTACGAGAGCAACGTCACGCTTCTGAACGAGATTGAAATCGGAGCGATGCAGGTTGTAGAAGCCTTCCGCACGCTTCTCGACGGTCGCAACGGAACCGCAGATGGTGTACTGAGCAGGGAATTTGTACTGTCCGATGGTTACGTCTGCATTCATGCCAACGGTCTCCTCGGTTGCGATACCGCGAACGATGACCTGGACTTCGCTGTCCATCTCAGCCATAACGGTGAGAACATCGTCTGCAACGGTGATATTTGCATACTCGCCTGCAACAGGGAAGCAGATACCGATCTCATAATCGCACTCGATCTTGCCGGGGCAGCCGAAAGCCTCGACAAGCTCGATATTCTCAAGACCGGTGAAGGTCACCATGTACTCGATGCTGCCAAGGAGCATAGCGGATACATCCTCAACGAACTCGGGAATGGTGTAGGAAAGGACAGCGGTGACGGGCTGACCGACGACGATAGCATCGGTCTTGGGTACCCATACGTTGTAGGGAACGTCCCACTCATCGTATTGCACATCGGGCTCGTTATTCACGAGATACATGTCGGTGTTGAAATCATCGATTTCAGCAGCATTTTCCGCAAAAGCGGGAACGCAGAGGGCCGCAAGCATAAGAGCTGCAAGCAGTACGGCAAAGAATTTCCTCATTTCTTTTTCTCCTTTATACTTTATTTTGTTATATACAGAGGCTCGGGCGCCGCCCATGCCTTACTGTCCGTATTTTTCGGCCTCGGTGATGGTCGAGGGCTTTTTGATCTTCCCAAAGCCTGCGCATATCGCGCCATGCGGACAGGCTGCCTTACAGTCGCCGCAGCGGATACATTCGAGGTGGTTTGGGGTCTTGTGCATATCTACGCCCATCTTGCAGACGTTTGCGCATACTCCGCATGATGTGCACTTGCTCTGATCGACGCTGTACCTGTAAAGGGAGATCTTGTTGAACAGGGAGTAGATAGCGCCAAGGGGGCAGATATACTTACAGAACGGACGATACATCATGATAGAAAGGATGATCGTCACCGCAAGGATGCTCAGCTTCAGCCAGGTAATGCTTCCTGCTTCGGCCCATGAGGTGATGCCCGTACCTGTGCCGGCCGCAACATTGCCAAATATCGAGCCGTAGGTCATAAGCGGAATACCGCCGAGAAGCATACCGGAGGGGCAGATATACTTACAGAAGAAGGGATCCGGAGCATAGAGCAGCGGCAGCACGATTACCATGACAACAAGGATAACGTACTTGAGATATCGAAGCTGCTTATCGCCCTTAAAGCCCGGCTTTATCTTGAGCTTCTTGGGAAGAGGGATCTTATACAGCAGATCCTGTATCCATCCGAAGGGGCAGAGGAAGCCGCAGACGAATCGGCCGCAGACCGCACCGACCATCATGATGAAGCCTATGACATAGAAGGCGAAGTAGTACAGAGGCTTGGTCACCGTAAAGCCGGATTCCGGATCGGTCCAAATACCCTTGGAGTAGTCGGACTGGTTGAACACCGCCTGCAGAGCACCGATGGGACATGCACCCTGCGCACCGGGGCAGGAGTAGCAGTTCATGCCGGGAACGCAGATCTGCTTGAGCTTGCCCTTGGAAATGGTTCCGGTGATAAAGCCGGTGAAATAGCTGTTGGTTATGATAGAGAACAGCGCCTGGATCGTAAAGCGGATACGCTCCGCGCGTTTTCTTATCTGAAGCCTGGTTCTTTTGGGCTTGTTTGCGCTGAGCGCAGGATTCTTGGTTTCCATGTACTTACCTCCGAACTCAGCCGATGCCGACGCACTCGCGGCAGAGATTTATCGCCTTGTTGAACACGGCGGCCATCTCGCCGTCGAAGATACCGTAAACGAAGAATCCGGCAGCGATCACGAACACGGCGATCGGTACGATATAGCGGAGCTTACCGTCAAGAACGCTGTTGTATGGGGACTTATTCTTCTTGGCTTTCATAATTCCTCCGTTATCAGAGCAAACCGTCGATGATCGAGCACCATGCGTCATAGCTGTTGGCGGTGGTCACGACCTTGACGATATTGCCGTTCTGATCGATGAAATAGGTGGTGGGGTACGCGCCTGCAGGGAACTGGGCGTTAAAGGAGGCATTGCACCTTAGAACGGGGAGATTGAATCCGATTCCGTTGATGATGCCAAGCGCAGTGTTTATCGCACCGGGGGTCTCGGAATCGCCGAGAGCCGTGACGATCTGAAGTCCGCGCGAAGCATACGCCTGTTGAAGCGCAGGCAGATGCGGAAGCTCCTGGATGCAGGGGCCGCAGGTGGTGGACCAGATGTTAATCATGGTCAGCTTGGTTCCGTTCGAGCTGAACATGGAATTGTCGTAGGTAACTCCCTGGACATTGATAGCGGTCGTGGAGAACGGCTTAATGTCAGGTTCGGGAGTGGGCTTTGGAGTTGCCGTAGGCTTGGGCGTTGCCGTGGGCTTGGGCGTCGCCGTAGGCTTGGGTGTATTGGTATTGCCCGGAGCAGGGGTGTCCGTGTCACCGGGTGCGGGGGTGTCCGTGTCACCGGGTGCGGGGGTATCGGTGTCGACAGGAGCAGCGGTGTCCGTGTCACCGGGAGCGGGGGTATCCGTGTCACCGGGAGCAGGGGTATCGGTATCACCGGGGACAGGAGTGTCGGTATCGACGGGCTCATCGGTATCGACAGGAGCCTCCGTTGCGGGATCGGTCTGCAACGGTTCCGTTGATGGGATGGGAGTAAACGGGTTTGACGCCAGTCTCCACGGATGTAAGCAGCCGGTCATGAACAGGGTCGCTGTCAAGAGCAGGCATACAAGACCCGGAATTAACTTATTGCTATTGCGCATAACTGTCCTTTCTTTCCATCCGACTGTTGCGGACGCCTGAAATCAGGCAGGAAAATTTATGAAGCTATTGCTTAAAAAATGTATATCTCACCTTACGATGCAGGCATTATGCCCCCACATCGACGGTGAGCTATTTGGGGTGTATGCGGCCACACCGGAGCACGGCCGCACACACCAATACCATACTAATTAACAGTATCTGTCATTACAGATTGAGCGCCCACCTCATGATGAGGTTTGCGTCTGCCGCATTAACGTTGCCGTCGCCGTTTGCATCGGCAGCGGGAACCGCTTCGGCAAGGTTGAGTGCCATACGCATTGCAAGGTTTGCGTCTGCTGCGTTGACAACGCCGTCGCCGTTAACATCGCCGGGAACACCGGGTTCGGGAGTCTCGACGGGTTCGGGAGTGGGCTCTTCGGTCACTACGGGAGTGGGCTCTTCGCCCTCGGGTACGCATACGCCGTGAACATCAAGGGGAGCATAGACCTCGCTGAAGTCTACATCCCAGCCGATGAAGGTATAGCCCTCATGCTCGGGGTGTTCGGGAGCGGTTGCGCTCTGGCCGTAGGGAACCATCTGGACCTTGAGAAGGAGTCCGGTCACGCCGTCATAGAACCTGACCTTATTCTTCTGAACATCGTAGTTTGCGGTAACAGTGATGTCGCCCATAACGATCTGCATGACGGGGTCATTACCGGTCAGATAGATCTCGCCGCTGACGGTCCAATCCTTGAACTCATAGCCGGGGGCTTCGGGAGCTTCGGGATAGTTGGGAGCAAAAACGCTGCCAAGTGCAACCTCTTCGGTCGCAATGACGGAACCGTCGATTCCGCTTACATAGGTGCAGGTTGCGGGATTACCCTCGTTTTCGATCGCATACTTCCACATATCGACAACATCGTAGAGATAGCTGACGCTGGGGAAAGAACCGACAATGTGGTCGAGGATGATGCCGTCGCTGTTAACGATGAGGGTCTGAGGAATGTAGGCGCAGGTATTGAATGCTGCATCGAGAACGCTGTCTACCCTTACATTGGGATAGGTATAGCCGTTCTGCTGGAGGAACGAGAGAGCGCCCTGCCAAGTGCAGCCATTGGTTTCGCATACGGCAGCAATAATCTGTACGCCCTCATCGGGGTTGGCGGAATAGTGCTCATACGCTTCCTGGAAGTGGGGCATTTCGCTTATGCAGGGGCCGCACCAGGTCGCCCAATAGTTGATGAGGGTGAGCTCAGCATTCTGAAGGCTGGAGGCATCCCAGGTTTCGCCGTAGTTATCTACGACGCTGAAAGCGGAGATGTCATAACCGAATGCGCAATCCTTGGTAGGATCGACCCTGTTGGTGTCAGCGACGATGCTGAAGCAGCCGACAGCGAGCATGACAGCAAGCAGTACTGAAAGGAGCTTTTTCATTGGTGTTACCTTCTCTTTCTTTTTATTTAAGGGCAGATCCATTTTTCAACAAAATATCTGCCCTTTTGCGGGCTCATTATAACATATTATTTAAGATAACACAACCCCTTTTAATAAAATAAGATATAGTCTGCTTTGTATAGAATCAAGCAGCTTTACAGGCTGACGGTGAAAAACAATAAGCGATCCGGAGCTTTTGCCAAGAAAGTTTCCGGATCGCACTAGATAGTTCCTATGAAATTGTTATTGCCGATGCTTCGCAGTCCGCATTTTGTGCGGAACGGTGTATTGTATCTTATACTTCGCATCAGAGAGGACTTACTCCCGGGAACCGTCTTCCCTCCTGCTGCCGTCGTCATTGAAACGCTTTTTGAGCGCGGATTCTACCCGAATAATGGATGCTGCCATGAACACAAGATCCATTATCACCGCTAGTCCGCTTACTGCCGCGAACATATCATGCCGAGAAGCATTTACGGCAAGGACTGCCGCCGCAGAAATGACGATGAGCACCGCTCCGCCTCCAAGCCAAAGCCTGCCGAGAAGATTATTGGCAAACTTCCAGGTATCCTCATTCTTCATCGAGCGGCAGGTACGATATCCGTAACAGCCGTTTATCTTCTTTGGTTCATGCTTATACAGCAAAATGCCGAAGATAAAACAGAGGACGGGGATCAGCTCCGCCGAGAAAAGGCATTCGGCAAATGTCATAAATATCACCCAAAGCCTGATTACGGATTGAGCCTGTCGGGACTCCTAAAGAGGAACATCGCTTCCTTTATCGTAAGGCCTAGCAGGAGCATGGTAAGCCTGTCGACGCCGAGACCGAAGCCGCCGTGGGGAGGACAGCCGTACTTGAAGAACTCAAGATAGAACTTGACATCCTCGCCAAGGCCCTTTTCGTCCGCCTGCTTTTTGAGTATCTCATAGCGATGCTCACGCTGTGCGCCCGTGGTTATCTCAACGCCGCGCCAGATGAGGTCATAGCCGAGAGGAGTGCCGTTTTCATCGCGCATATGGTAGAAAGCACGCTTGTCCGCAGAATAATCTGTTATGAACAGGAACTCATGGCCGTAATGCTTCTTTACCCATTCGAAGCTGAGCTTTTCAGCCTCGGTGGTGAGGTCGCCCCTATCCTCGTCGGACGGAACATAGCCAAATTCCTTTTCAAGCTCGTTATACAGATCCGCAAGCTTGATGACCGGGAAGGGAAGGGTGGGAACGATGACCTCGATGCCGAAGCTCTCCTTTATCTGCTCGCCGAACTTCTCCTTGACGACGCCAAGGGCATAGGTCAGTATTTCGGCCTCGATCTGCATAACGTCACGATAGGATTCGATATAGCTGAACTCAAGGTCAAAGCCTGTAAACTCGGTGGTGTGCTTGCTGGTGAAGGACTTTTCCGCGCGGAATACCGGAGCGACTTCGAAGATCCTTTCAAATCCGCTTGCCATTGCCATCTGCTTATAGAACTGGGGGCTCTGCGCAAGATAAGCCTTGCGGTCAAAATAATCCACCTCGAAAACGTCCGCGCCGCTCTCGCTTGCCGCGCCGATAAGCTTCGGGGTATGTATCTCGATGAAATCGTGGTTGATAAGATAAGTTCTCATCGCGTTGATGAGGCAGGACTGAACCTTGAACAACAGCTGATTTTCATCGGTACGCAGATCTATCCAGCGGTAGTTCAGCCTCTGATCGATCGCCGAACGCTCGACAGCCTGCTTTTTCTTGGTAGCAGGTATCTCCTTGCGAACTATCGGCAAGGGGTCGGCAACGGATTCAACGATAAGCTCTGTGGGCAAAATCTCGATGCCGCCCAGCTTGACATACTCATTTTCACAGACGCTGCCGATAACGGTAACGACGCTGTCCGGGGTGATCCTGGCAAGCTCATCGAGCAGCCCGGCACATTTTTCCTTTTCCACGGTCACCTGAACCTTGCCTGTGATGTCCTTTATCACGATAAAAGCCATGCTCTTGCCGTCACGGAAGTTTTCAACAAAGCCCTGAACCTTGGCGCTTGCGCCGGCCTTGGTCTTGATATCACGGATTAGTGTTCTTTCCAATTTGGAGTCCTTTCTCGGGTGCATTGCACACGCATGGATTATAAATCATACTAATTATACGCATTTTCTTTATAAAAGCAAGCTATTTTTCGGTCGATGCGCCGTGCGCCCCATTGACCGCGTCAAGCACGCTTCTGCTCTCGCAGCCGACGGGAAAACGCCGCTCGATGCTCTCGCAGGGATAGCTGCCGCACTCGCCGCATGAGCTTATTCCGCGTCTGCGCGCACAGGTTCGAAATTCGCATTCGCTGCAGAACCGATGTCCGCTCGGAATATCGCTCTTGCAGCCATGGCATTCTATCTGCTCAAAGCCGATGCTTTCAGTTCCTTCGGAAAAGCGTTCGATAAGCTCGCGTTTGAGCTTTTCGTCCCCGGTTTCGGAAGCGATGTAGACGGGACATTTGGCGCAGTCAAATCCGCAGTACGCCGGATGCAGCATTTTGGTTTCAGACATAGAACAATCCCCCTTTCGGTCAGTATAGCATCTTTTATCGGTATGTTCAAGAAATAGCGGCAATATTTGCCGAGCAGCAAGTTAAGAGCTCTTTTCATTATGCAGACAAATACCAACAGTATAAAAACTATTATTCTGTTAGTACTCATAGTGGGTACACATCACAACAATCCTATGCTATAATTCAAGCATATCAGAGAGAAGGGAGATGACAATATGGAAATAAGGCTTGCGGAAAACATTCGTGCCTTCCGAAAGCAGAAGCAGCTCACTCAGGAGCAGCTTGCCGAGGTGCTGGGCGTGACGGTCGGAGCGGTATACAAATGGGAAGCGAAGCTGTCCGTCCCGGAACTTAATCTCATTATGGAAATGGCGGACTTTTTCGATACTTCCGTGGATGTTTTGCTCGGCTACGAGATGAAAGACAATCGTCTCGCTGCGACCGTGCAAAGGATAAAGGAATACCGGCATAACAAGGACCGTTCCGGACTTATCGAGGCGGAAAAGGCACTGAAGAAATATCCGAATTCATTTGAGATAGTTTATAACTGCGCCATTCTCTACAACTGCTTTGGGATAGAGTCCAAGAACAAAACGCAGCTGCGCCGAGCTCTGGAGCTTCTGGAAAACGCCCGGGTACTGCTCCCGCAGAATACAGACCCGGAGATCGGAGAGTCGACCGTCTACGGTAATATGGCGGAAGCCTGCCTTGCGCTTGGCGATGCGGAAAACGCTATCAGGCTCTGGAAGCAGCACGACACAAACGGCATGTTCAAGAGCCTGATCGGGTTGGCACTGGCGTCTGAATGCAATCGCCCCGATGAAGCTGTTCGTTTTTTGGAGGAAGCGCTGCTCGAAAGCATTACTTCCCTAATCCGGATTGTTTCAGGCTATATGAACGTATTCCATAGTCAAAATGATTATAAGTCGTTCCGGGATATAGCACTCTGGGGCATTGATGTTCTATCCGGACTCAGTGACAATGCCAAACCAAACTTCCTCGATAAAATGACATCCATGTATTTCGTCACCCTTGCCTACGCCGAGATAAGGGACGGAAACAAGGACGAAGCAATCCGCTTGCTCCGACATGCGAAAGGGATTGCGGAAAGATTCGACGCCTCCCCCACTTATGAGGTCAACTCCATACGGTTTATCGCTCACGGAGAAGGCGCAAGCGTTTTCGATGACCTTGGAGCGACTGCGGCGGAGGGCATAAGGAGAACGATAGAAAGCATTGGGGACGAAGAACTGTCCGCCATTTGGAAGGAGATGACAGATAATGAAGACTAAACCCCTGAAAAAGCAGCTTGAAGCGCAGTTCTACCACAAGAACATACCCGCCCTATGCCTTGCGGTGTTCTCATCATTGATCGGCGGCTCCCTAAACCTTATCGTATCATGGCTCATGATGCAGCTCATCGATGCGGCATCGGGCGTTCCGGGTACGCTCCCGATAGGTACGCTTGCCATGCTTAGCGGCGGCTTTGTCGTTCTTTGCATCGCCGTCTTCCTGCTTGAATACATATCTATGCCCCGCTACATCGAGCGTGCAATGCTGCAGTATAAAAACTTTGCCTTTCGCAAGCTGACCGAAAAAGGCATTTCATCCTTCCGTGACGAAAGCACAGCGACCTATCTTTCGGCACTGACCAACGACTCGACGAGCATTGAAACGGACTATCTGGAGCAGCAGATGGCCCTGATATCAAAGGTATTCACCTTCGCAGGCGCACTGGTCATGATGCTGTGGTATTCTCCGCTGCTGACGGCGATTGCTGCCGGCGTCACGATACTTCCTCTTATCGCATCGCTGCTGACGGGCAGCAGGATAGAAGCCGCAGAACGCAGGGTGTCCGATCGCAACAGGAGCTTCACCGCCGCCCTGAGCGACTGTCTTGCAGGCTTTTCGGTGGTCAAGAGCTTCAAGGCTGAAAAGGAGATATTTAAGCTGTTTGCCGAAAACAACAGGGCGCTTGAAGGCGAAAAGTTCAGCAAACGGCGCATCAAGACCATTGTGGGCATGATAGGCTCTGTAACAGGCATCATTGCGCAGCTTGGCGTATTCCTTGTCGGCTCTTACTTCGCTTTATCAGGCTATGGACTTACCCCCGGCGTTGTTATAATCTTTGTAAACCTTATGAACTTCATGATATCGCCCATCGCAGAGCTTCCGGGACTGCTTGCAAGCCGAAAAGCTGCCCGTGGCCTTATAGATAAGCTGGCAACCGCGCTTGAAAGCAATCCCGTGTCCGAGGGGACTTCGGAGCTTACCCATCTTGAAAGCGGCATACGGCTTGAAAACGTTTCGTTCGGCTATGACGACAGCAAGGAGGTCCTGCACGGAATTTCCGCATTCTTCGATGCCGGGAAGGCGTATGCGGTGGTTGGCGCAAGCGGCAGCGGAAAATCCACAATGCTCAATCTGCTGACGGCAGCTGCCGGGAACTACAGAGGGAATATCCTTATCGACGATACGGAGCTGGGAAGCATCGCTTCCGAATCCCTGTATGAGCTTATTTCGGTCATTCAGCAGAATGTTTTCATCTTTAATGCGTCCATCAGGGACAATGTTACCATGTTCCGCAGCTTCCCCGAGCAGGAGATAGAGGACGCCATCAGCCATGCCCACCTTAACGCACTGATCACTGAGCGGGGCGACGGCTATCTCTGCGGCGAAAACGGAAAGGGGCTGTCCGGCGGCGAAAAGCAGCGCATTTCCATAGCCCGGAGCCTGCTGAAGAAGTCCTCCGTTCTGCTTGCCGATGAAGCGACGGCTTCGCTCGATGCACAGACGGCGCATCAGGTCGCAAGCGATATCCTCGACCTTGACGGCATCACCCGCATCGTAGTGACGCATGGATTGGAAGAATCCCTGCTTCGCCGATACGACGGTATCGTAGTCCTCAAGGACGGACGCATCGAGGAGAGCGGAAGCTTTGACGAGCTTATGGAAAGAAAGGGTTATTTCCATGCCCTGTTCACCGTTTCCCAGTAGCCGGTAATCGTTCGGATATTGCTAGGCAAAACCGCACAGAACGCAGTCGGCCTAAAGCTCCGGCTGCGTTCTATTTTTCAGGACCGGAGCAGCGGAAATACGCAGGCACGCTGCCGCCCTCTTCGGCGGCAGTAAAGGACTCCGCAGCGGATAATGCAGCACACTGAGCTAACGCACAGAGCCGCAAAAGCCGCAAAATTCATTGCATTTTTTGTTCAAAAAGGGTTGACAATAAGCCGATGCGGACATAAAATTCGAATGGATCGTTTCGTTAAACGGACTATCAAAATCATGAAAGGAGCGGAATATGGACGCAGACGGCAGTACAGGCATAGGGCGATGTCGGTTGTATGAGAGTATGATGCGGCGTGCGGCGATTCCGGCTCCGCGGATTTAGCATTTCCTTTTATCTCCCATATCACAGCCGATACCATGCCGCTCTCTGATTCGTCAGAGGGTTATTTTGCGGCATTCAATTCCCAAAAGGAATAATGGCAGTATTTTCAACAGATTTGTCGGGCACGGTGGATACCCTGCTCGAAAACAAGCGCTACACCAGCATAATGGATATCTTCCGCACGCTCAACGCGGTGGATATCGCGGTGATACTCGAGGATCAGACCCCTCAAAAGCTCCTCGTGCTGTTCAGGCTTCTGCCCAAGGAGCTTGCGGCGGATGTTTTTGTCGAAATGGGTCACGATTCGCAGGAAATGCTAATCAACGCATTCTCGGACGCCGAACTTTCCGCAATCGTCAATGAGCTTTATGTTGACGATGCGGCGGACATCATCGAGGAGATGCCCGCAAACGTTGTAAAGCGTATTCTCAAGCAGGCGGACAGCGACACGAGGAAGCAGATAAACGACCTGCTCAAGTACCCCGATGACAGCGCAGGTTCAATCATGACGACCGATTTCATCGGTCTTTCTCCCGACCTGACCGCAGCGCAGGCGCTTTCCGTGATACGCAGGAAGGGCGTTGACAAAGAGACCATCGATATTTGCTATGTTGTGGAAAAGAGCCGCCTTATCGGCGAGATCTCTCTGCGCGAGCTGGTGCTTGCCGAGGAGGATACCCCGGTGTCGGAGCTGATGGATGAGAACGTCATCTTTGCCAAGACGCTGGAGGATATGGAGGAGGCTGCCGATAAGTTTGCACGCTACGACCTGACCGTCATGCCCGTTGTGGACGGCGACAGTAGGCTCGTGGGTATCATCACGGTTGACGACGCTATCGACGTCATGCGCGAGGAAGCCACCGAGGACATGGAAAAGATGGCTGCGCTGACTCCTTCAGAAAAGCCCTACCCCAAGCTTTCGGTCTTTGAGATATACAAGAATCGTATCCCCTGGCTGATGCTGATGATGATCTCTGCGGTTTTTACCCAGCTCATCATCGGAAAATTTGAAGCCGCACTCGCCGCACAGATAGTGCTCACTACATTTATCCCCATGCTTATGGACACGGGCGGCAACTCCGGAAGTCAGGCATCCGTTACCATAATCAGGAGCCTTTCCCTCGGCGAGATACAGTTCCGCGATATCTTCAAAGTCATATTCAAGGAGCTTCGTGTCGCGCTCATGTGCGGTTTATCGCTCGCCGTGGTCAACTTCGCAAAGCTAATGCTTTTCGATAAGGTCGGGCTGATGATAGCGCTGACCGTAAGCCTCACGCTGCTGGCTGTCGTGCTCATCGCAAAGTTTGTCGGCTGCACGCTGCCGCTTCTCGTCAAGAAGATAGGCCTTGACCCGGCAGTAATGGCAAGCCCCATCATTACGACGGTGGTCGACGCCATTGCACTCATCATCTTCTTCGGGCTGGCAACGACCCTTCTCGGGATATAAAGCTCAAAATAAGGATAATACAAAGCTCCCTGCAGGCGTTCGATACGAGCGCAGGCAGGGAGCTGATTCTATTTGCTATAAATTTTTTCGTACATGCCCTTATGACGGATCCGGGGTATAGTTATGGAACGAATCCAAGTCGTAGCCGTCCATTTCAAACATTATCGTACTGTATGCGATGTACCAATTTCCGTCAACCTGTACAAGCACAAACAGTTGATCCCTATGACCATCCTTTGTCATGTAGTCCTGTTCGATGCCTTCGTGAACCTTGACATCCATGCAGACGAAATAGCACTCCAGCTTGTCGGGATCGGTAAGGTAATCCGGAGCTTCGTCGGGCTTGCCTGCGTCCTCATAAACGCTAAGCTGCGAAGAAACCCATACCTCACAGTACTTGCTGTCAACAAGCTTTATGTCATTGACGGTGGTTGTTTCGATATCAAGATAACCCTTCTCCGTCTCCTGCTGCGCACGGTCTCTCAAACTGCCGGCAAGATAATAATTCACCCATTCGGTGTAATCTTTCCTGTTGGCGGCGTCGAAATAATCCAGCAGAAGCTGCTCTCTCTCCGTCTTTGCCTTGTAGGCGCCCTCGTCCCTGCAAGCAGGCATTGCCGCTGCGGCAAGCAGCATGACAACGGATATGATGATACAAAGCCATTTTTTCATAACGTTTTCCTCCCTAAATTGAATTGATGTGTTCGTTAGGCTCGGTACTCTCCATTTTCCGAAGCACAGCCTTTGGTCTAAATGCCGTCGAAAATGAGATATACCTTTATTCTCTGTTTTTAGTATACTTTAAGGATTGCTCTTTATCAAGCATGAATTTTATGAATTTAATTATTTTTTCGATTAATTATTGAAAGTGAATGTTGGTTTGTTTTTTCTCTTTTTAACAAATTCGCTGCACGGCTTTCGCCGTGCAGCTTCCAAGGCATCAATTATCGTGGGGGTCTGTAAAGTCTTCACCGAATTCTGTGCTGTAATCGGAAGGTTCAATATGATACATCGAATACATCGAATGCACATACCACTCTCCGTCAACCGAGGCAAGGGTTATCACATAATCCTCGTGGCCTTCATGGTAAAAGCAATCAGCCGGTACATCGCCATGAATGATATCCCCAATAAGAGTGCAATTCGTGCAGACGAAATAGTGCTTCAAAAGCTCATCATTGGTATAATACTCCGGCGCATCGTCAATATTACCGTACTTTTCCATTCCTTCCAGTTCGAGATTTAAGGTGCTGCGCAGCGCAGCAAAAGAATCCACCTGCGTCATAAAATGAACATCAAAGCGTTCAACATAAATAATGTCGATCGTTTTCTGTTCCAGCGCCTGCTTTTTATACTCTCTCTCGTTGGGAACAAAGAGCTCTGTCCATGCTTCGAGGTCGCCCCTGTTTACGCAGTCAAGAAAGTCGATGACAAGCCGTTCGTACTCGTCCTTGGGTTCATACGCTTCCGGAACTGGCGTTTCCGTCGGCTCTTCAGTGGACTCTTCCGTCGGCTCTTCCGTGGGCCCCGCAGTGATCTTTGATGAAGGGTCATTACTGGGCGTTTCGTCGTTATTGCCGTTACATGCGAACAGAGAAGCGGAGGCAAGGATCAGCATTGCCGCCAGGATCATACATAGGGTTCTTTTCATTGAATTTACTCTCCTTAATTTTGTTATTCTGTTTAGACGTTCATTGCAGCAGTATCGTGACGGTATCTTATTTGATTCGAATGCATCGCCGTCCTTTCTTCATGTCCGAACAGACGCTATGATATGTCTGCTCTCTGCATAGAGTATACATGCGCAGGTTCGGCTTGTCAACGGCAAAGTTGAATTTTTATGAAAAAAATCCGTTTATTTTTTCCCGAAAATGCAGAGGTGCGCAGACCCTGTCGTTTTCACATAGGGTAGTTTATTTTCGGAGCGTTCTTCAGCCTGATCAAGGCAATAAATATCACATAAGATCATTGATTTTGCAGGGTCATGCAAGCCTGCGCCGCTTTCCCTGCTCCGCAAAGCCAACATCGCCGCATGCTCAATGCGCTGTTCGTCTGCAGGCAGGCATGGAAGCGGCTCTCCAACGCTCGACGGAGCGCAAAAAAGAGGATCCCCGGCGGAGGAAGCGCATCCTCTCGCCGGGGATCTCTTACATTATACCAGTTGTCCCGGCAGCTTCAGCTTCGTCTTCGGGGGAAACTGCCTGTCGAATTCCTCCGCCTCGGCATCGGAAACGAAATAACCGTCGGGGGTTCTGTACTCGCCCGTCACTCCGTCAAGGAAGCCCTCACTGAGCTGCTTGAGCAGAAAGTAGGGTACGGCTTCACTTCTCGGCTCAGCGTAATAATGAATGCCGCTCTTTGAGGCGACATCAAAGCCGCTCTTGCCGTAAAAGTCGATATTGCCCTCCATGCAGACGGCTCCGACGCCCATTTCAGCGGCTTTTTCAAGGGCAAAATCGAGCAGGATCTTGCCATAGCCCTTGCGCTGAAAATCGGGGTGGATGCTTATAGGCCCAAATGTCATGATGGGCATCACCCTGCCGTCGTCCGCCTTTATCTCGGCGCGAACAAACATGATGTGACCGATGAGCTCACCGCCCACCTCCATAACATAGTCCAGTTCCTTGACAAATTCGGGCCTTGAACGGAACTGATGGAGCACATAATGCTCGGTACAGCCCGGACGATAGACGTTCCAGAACGCCTCTCGGGTCAGGTTCTCGACCGCGCGATAATCGCTTTCGGTCTCTTTTCGTATGGTATAGGTCTTGTTGCAGTCAATAATACTTTTCATTTTTCTACCTCTTTCATCTGTTGACTGTCAGCTGCGAGAGGCATTGCGGCGAATGTATTTGCAAGCCTCCCGCTTACAGTACACTCTCCAAGGTGTTGTTAAGTTTCAAACAGCATCTCCAATTTGTTTATTCGGACTCATAGACCGTGAATCGATTATACCACGCCTTGACGCAAAGCACAACGATAATTCCGGGGGTGATCGGGTGATTTTTGGCAAAAATGTGAAAGACATTGCATTTTTTGACCCGGCGTGCTATAATTTTACCAATATTGACGCTGCCGAATCAGGCTGAAAAGGAAAGTTGAATGAAAGAAAAAACCATAAAGAGCAGGGACACGGGCTTTAGAAACATACTCCCGTGCGCCAAGGGCTATATCCTGCCCACTGTACTGACACCGATTTTCATCGTATTCGAAGTGCTTCTTGAAGTCTTTATCCCGATGCTGATGGCCGCCCTTGTTGACGGCGGGCTCTATCGTGCCGACGATTTCCTGCTGAAGCAGTATTTTTCTCCGGAGCTTATAGCAAACCAGAAACAGTTCGTTATCGTTGTGGGGCTTGTTATGATACTCTCCGCACTGCTTTCGCTGCTGTTCGGCTCGCTCGCCGCGCGAACCGCCGCGGTTGCGGGCATGGGCTTTGCAAAGAACCTCAGAAAGAGCATTTTCGAAAAGATCCTGTCGTTCTCGTTCAAGAACACGGATAAATTCTCCACCTCATCGCTTGTAATGCGTGCCACAGCCGATGTCAACAACCTGCAGAACCTTTATCAGCAGGCCATAAGAACATTTGTACGCGCGCCCGTGATGATGATACTTGCGGCGGTCATGGCGCTTCGCATAAATGCGGAGCTGTCCGTCATCTTCCTCGTCGCCGTGCCGCTGCTGCTGGCAATACTGCTTTGGTTCGGCAAGGTCGCAAGGCCCCGTTTCGCACTCATGCTCAAAAAGTATGACAGGCTGAATGCTTCCGTTCAGGAGAACGTAACCGGCGTGCGAGTCGTCAAGGCGTTTGTGCGCGAGGACTATGAGGAGGAAAAATTTGCCCGCTCTGCCGATGAGCTTCAAAAGACTCAGGTCTACGCTCAGCGCATGTTCACGCTCATCGGGCCTATCCAGATGTTTATCATGTGGACCTGCGCCATAGTACTGCTCATTCTGGGCGGAAATGAAGTTATATTCGCAGGTACGCTTCAAAAGGGCGAGCTTGTCAGCCTGCTCACCTACACCAACCAGGTGGTCAGCTCCCTCGGCATGGTAGGAATGATCTTCATGATGCTCACCATGACCCGTGAGTCCATCGCCCGCATCAACGAGGTGCTCAACGAGAAGATCGACATAGTAGGCCCGGAAAACGACCTCAAAGTCGAAAACGGCGATATCGAATTTGTAAACGTCGATTTCAGCTATACCGGCAGCGATGAGAACCTGAATCTTCACGATTTCAGCCTGCATATCAAAGCAGGCGAGACCATCGGTATCGTCGGAGGCACGGGCGAGGGCAAATCGACCTTCGTACAGCTTATTCCGAGATTTTACGATGTGCTCCACGGCGAGGTCAGGCTTGCCGGACGCAATGTCAAGGAGTATTCCCTTTATGAGCTGCGTGAATCCGTATCCATGGTGCTTCAAAAGAACATGCTGTTCTCCGGCACCATCCGCGATAATCTCCGCTGGGGCAACCCGAACGCCACCGACGTTCAGATAGAGGAGGCGTGCAGGCTGGCATGCGCCCACGATTTTATCATGAGCTTCCCCGACGGCTATGACACCGACCTTGGTCAGGGCGGCGTGAATGTATCCGGCGGACAGAAGCAGCGTCTCTGCATCGCAAGGGCTTTGCTCAAAAACCCCAAGGTGCTGATACTCGACGATTCCACCTCGGCAGTCGATTCCAAGACGGACGAGAGCATCAGACGCGCATTCCGTCAGAGCCTCAGGGGGACGACAAAGCTCATAATCGCACAGCGAATATCCTCCATACAGGATGCCGATCGCATCATTGTGCTCGACAAGGGCACGCTGTCGGATATCGGCACGCATGATGAGCTGATGGAGCGCAGCGAGATCTACAGGGAGGTCTACCGTTCGCAGAACAGAGCAAGGAACAATGCGGAAGGGGGTGGCATAGATGGCTAATCAGAAGGAGATAACCGCAGGCTTCAAGGGCAAACGCAAGCCCGATAATCCCTTCAAGACCCTCGGAAGGATCTTTTCCTACTACAAGAACTGCCGCTGGATGTTCATCGTGGCGGTGATCGCCATTCTGCTGTACTCCGCTTCCACCATCGGGGCTTCGTTCATGATGAAGCCGCTGGTGGCGGTGCTGGAGGAGACCGGCGTCGTCAAGACGGAGCAGTACGCAAGGTACCTCTCCCTGACCATAGGCATGGCATTCCTGTACTTCTCCGGAGTGGTGACGAACTATCTGCTTAACTACCTGATGCTCATCTGCTCCACCAAGGTGCTGTGCGAGCTGAGGAAGGATATGTTCAACCGTATGCAGCGTCTGCCCATCAAGTATTTTGACACGCACACGCACGGCGAGCTGATGAGCTACTATACGAACGATATCGACGCTATTCGCGAGCTTTTGCACCACAGCATAACCCAACTTATCATCTCCTGCACATCGCTTGTGGGCGTTGTATTGATGATGCTTATCCTGTCGCTCAAGCTGTTCGCAATCGTAGCCGTCATGGGCTTTGTCGTGTTCTACACGGTCAAGATAATCGGCAAAAAGAGCAGCCGCAATTTCTCCCGTCAGCAGAAGGCCGTAGCAGACGTCAATGGCTATATCGAAGAGATGATGGCCGGTCAAAAGGTAGTCAAGGCGTTCAACCACGAGGAGGAATGCTCCGAAACCTTTGACAGGCTTAACGAGGAGCTTTGCGGCGCTGCGACCAAGGCCAACACCTATGCCAATATCGTCGGCCCAATCATGAATAATCTGTCGCATATCTTCTACTCCATCACCTGTACGCTCGGCGTGCTGGGGCTGGTCACTGAGGGCAGCGTGCTTATCGCATTCCTTGGCTACATCAGGCAGTTTGCCGACCGGGTTTCTCAGATATCGCAGCAGTTCAGCTTTGTGCTGTTGGCACTTGCCGGCGCGGAAAGGGTATTTAAGCTCATGGACGTTGAGCCGGAGATCGACGATGGCGACGTCAGGCTTGTTGAGCACGAGAACGGCGAAAGGTTCTGGCTCGTTCCCTGTGAGGACGGCAGCACCACCGAGGTTCCCCTTGTCGGCAAGGTCGAGCTTCACGATGTGGATTTCAGCTACGATGGTATCAAGACCGTGCTTCACGATGTTTCGCTCTACGCCAAGAAGGGGCAGAAGATCGCATTTGTCGGCTCCACCGGCGCAGGCAAGACCACCATTACCAACCTGATTAACCGCTTTTACGATGTTGACGAGGGCGAGATAACCTATGACGGCATCGACGTCCGCAGGATGAAGAAGGCGGATCTCAGGGGTACGCTCGGCATGGTTTTGCAGGATACCCATCTGTTCACAGGAACGGTTATGGACAACATCCGCTACGGCAGGCTGGACGCCACGGATGAGGAGTGCATTGAGGCTGCAAAGATAGCAAACGCTCACTACTTCGTTTCCCACCTTCCCGAAGGCTATAACACCATGCTCGTATCGGACGGCGCAAACCTGTCGCAGGGTCAGCGTCAGCTCATCGCCATCGCCAGGGCTGCGGTCAGCGACCCGACCGTGCTCATTCTCGATGAAGCAACGTCCAGCATCGATACCCGCACGGAGCTGCTTATCGAGCGCGGCATGGACGGACTTATGCAGGGACGAACCGTTTTCGTGATAGCTCACAGGCTTTCGACCGTGCGTAATTCCAACGCCATCATGGTGCTTGAGCAGGGCAGGATAATCGAGCGCGGCGACCATGACAGCCTTATCGCCGAAAAGGGCAGATATTACGACCTATACACGGGTATGTTTGAGCTTACCTGATGATGAATCTGTGTTTTCAGGGTTTTCCGAATCTGCGGAAAGCCCTGATTTGATTAATAAATATGGAAATAAGACTTGCAAATACCGGGGATCTGCCCGAAATACTCACCATCTATGCCCACGCGCGCAGCTTCATGGCAGAGCATGGCAACCCCAATCAGTGGAACGACGGATATCCTGATGAGGAGCTGCTTATCGGCGATATTGAGAATGACAGACTGTTTCTGGTCATGGAGGGCGGTATAGCCGCAGGCGTTTTCATGTTCTTCCTCGGGGACGAGCCAACCTATCAAATCATTCGTGAGGGAAGCTGGCCAAATGCGCTCCCCTACGGCACCATTCACAGGATAGCTTCGTCCGGCAAATTCAAGGGCGTGTTTGCCGCCGCGCTGGGATTCTGCCTTGAAAGAACAAACACTATCCGCATCGACACGCACAGGGACAACCTGCCCATGCAAAGCTGTCTTCTGAAGCACGGCTTCCGCCGCTGCGGCATTATCGATGTCAGAAACGGCGAACGCATTGCATATCAGCTTACAAATACAACGGCGCCATGCTGATATGATGTGTTCCGTTAACAGACATATTGTTTATACTTTGAAATATTAACATGTATTCCCGGCCGCAAATCCGATAACCGCCCCCACGCTTATAGAGCGCATATGCGGCGATTGGGTCAGTTCTGTTTTCACTTCTTATCATTGTTATTTTGTTACTGTTATTTACCGATTTTTGCAGTATTTTTTTACTTCTGATTTACCATGCATGTAACGATGCGGTTCATTTATCAATCGATTCCAAGTTTGTTATCTATCAATATATTATCGAAAGAGTGCATAAAAGTACGCTTTTATGTATTGACAGAGAATTGGCCCATATAGTATAATTCCTGCGATAAAAGCTCGATTATTAGGCAATAATTGGACTTTTTTCCAACGTTTTGATGATTTTTTACCACCAAACGCTGTGCATCAAGGTGTACCTTTCTGTACACATATTTTGACAAGAAAGCCAAAAGTTATCATGGAATCTTTTACTAATGCTGAAACGATGGAATCAGTGCGCAGCGGCGCGCCCTTGGACGGCGATACGCTTGCTGCCATGTCCCATGTTGACCGTAAAACCATCAGCTCAAGGTATTATCATTTTATCAAAAGAAGTTTCGACCTCTGTTTTTCATTCATTCTCGGAATAATTCTTCTCATACCGATGCTTATAATAGCGCTTATTATAAAGCTGGATTCACCGGGTCCGGTGCTTTTTCGGCAAGAGCGGCTCGGGAAATGCGGCCGTCCGTTTACGATGATAAAATTCCGCTCGATGTGTGTCGATGCCGAAAAGGACGGGCCGAAATGGGCGGACAGGGAGGATAAGCGCTGCACCAAATTCGGACGTGCGCTCAGGAAAAGCCGCCTGGACGAGCTTCCCCAGCTATGGAACATCCTCATCGGCAACATGAGCTTTGTCGGCCCCCGTCCCGAAAGAGCCTGTTTTTATGAGGAATTCGACGAATACATTCCCGAATTCAAGCACCGCCTTCAGGTCACTCCCGGGCTTACCGGTCTTGCTCAGATAAACGGAGGATATGAGCTTAAACCGGAGGAAAAAATAGTTTACGATATGTATTATATTCGCAATCGGTCCTTCAGGATCGACCTAAGCTGCATGTTCAAAACGGTCAGGCTCATGTTCACGCACGAGGGGGCAAGATGAAGTCGCCACTTGTTTCGATAATAATGCCGGCGTATAACGCCGAACGCTATATCCGAGAGGCCGTGGATTCGGTCACTGCCCAGACCCATAGAAATTGGGAGCTGATCATAATCGATGACCGTTCAAATGATAATACCGCCGATATCGCGCTTGAATATCATAGGCTTGACCCAAGGATAAGGCTTATAAAAAACGAGGACAATCTCGGTGCGGCCGGGTCGAGAAACCGTGGGCTTGATGAGGCGTCGGGCGATTATGTCGCATTGCTCGACGCTGACGATGTTTGGCTTGAGGATAAGCTTTCAAAGCAGTTGGAGCTTGCCGAAAGATCGGGCGGAGGGCTTATCTACTGCTCATATTTCCTGCTTAGAGAAAAAGGCGAAAAGGCATTCATCGTTCCTCCGGTCACGGATTATGAGCATATGCTTTCAAAAAATGTGATAGGCTGCTCGACTGTGCTCATGAGCAGGGAGATTGCAGACGAATTCAGATTCAGCACCGAGTATTATCACGAGGATATGGTCATGTGGCTTGACATTCTGCGAGGCGGACGCACGGCTTTCGGATGTACGGAGTGCCTTGCCAAGCACCGACAGGTCAAAAGCTCCCGATCGGCCGACAAGCTTTCAAGCGCAAGGAATCGTTGGCGCATCCTTCGCGATTATTTGGAACTGCCGCTTCCGAAATGCTGCACGGAGTTCGCAAAATACGCATTTTTCGCCGCCGTCAAGTATCTTAAATGATGGCAGTACATCAGTGGATTTGTGAGGACATGCCATGCCGGTAAGGACTGATGAACAGCTGAAAAAGCATCAGGCTGCGCTGCTGGAGCTGCTGACGGTGTTTGACAATATCTGCCGCCGCCTTGGGATCAGCTACCAGCTCTTTGCAGGCACCGCACTCGGAGCGGTGCGGCACAAGGGATTCATCCCGTGGGACGACGATCTGGACATCATCATGCTGCGTCCGGAATATGAGCGTTTCCTGAAAGAGGCTCCCGCAGAACCGGAATCGGAGAAATATTTCCTCCAGGCGGAATTTTCCGAACATTGGCCGATGTTTTTTTCCAAGCTCCGAAAAAACGGCACTGCCTGCATCGAAAGGTATGTTCCAAGGGACGAGCTCATGCATCAGGGCATCTATATCGACATCTTCCCATGCGACAGCCTTTCAGACGCCCCGATTATCGGAAAGCTTCAGTTTGCCGCATCAAAGGCTGTTATCGCGAGATCGCTTGCCAAGAGGGGCTATCGAACCGACAGCAAAATCAAAAAGCTTGCGCTTAAGCTGTCATGCCTTGTCCCCGCAAAGGCGTTTTGCAGATTCGTGCGCGGCGAAGCGTACGCCGGTACAAAGCGCGTTCACTGCTTCTTCGGCGCTGCATCGAAATACGAAAAGAGCGTATTCCCAAGGGAATGGATGGACGAAACTATCCTGCTGCCTTTTGAATCCGGAGTGTTTCCGGTTTCCGCCCATTATGATGAGCTGTTGACAACGCTCTACGGCGACTACATGACCCCTACCCCCGAGGCGGAACGAGGTCAGAAGGTCCATGCCGAGATAGTTGATACCGAAAGCTCCTATGAAAACTATCTTGAAATCCAGAAAACCATGGAATTCGACGGATACACAAGGAGCATCCGATAAAAAGAATGATCAGGAGGAAAATCCATGATAAGCCTTAAAAGCAAAAAACGCATAAAAAGCATTAATCACCTTAGCGGAATCATCGTTTTTGCCATTTGCGTCTGCTGTATCTTCACATCGCTTTCCATGATAGGCTGCGCAGGAGGCGGAAGCTCCGTAAAGTCCACGCCCGAGCCGGCAATTACCATTTCCACCAAGTTCGGCGACCTGTACTTCCCTGCCAAATGGGAGGGGCTGCTCAGAACCGAACAGGAGGAGAGCGGCGAGTCCGTCATCGTTACCTTCAAGGCCGTTGTTCGTGAGCAGGAGCTGACCCTTTTCGTCGTAACCATCGGCAGATCCGGTGATACGATGGTCGGCAGGCTGAAGGACGCAGGCGGTACGGAGCGCAGCGTTTATCTATATGTGGAGGAGTTGTCATTCGGCGAAGGCATCACGGCGGACGAGCAGCACAGCCTTTACGCCATGCAGGAGGATTTGAACTATCTTATTGATAGATTAAATAGTGATAAGTAAACAGGAGGAAAAAAATGAATCAGAACAGATTTATTAAGACGTTTTCGCTTCTGCTCGCGTTCATGCTGGCGCTTGCGCCCGTGCTGAACCTTGCAGAAACCATGAACGATGCGGATATTCTCATTGCAGAACGCAATGTCAAATCCGGCGAGGAGTTCAGCGCATTCCTTGCGAACCTTGAAGTCCTCGAAAGCTATGCGGGCGAATATGCTCCCGTGACCGGTGAAAGTGCGGTCGGATTGGTCATCAACTATATCCGCACGGGCATTGAAAAGTACAACACCGGGAGCTGGGCTATACTTGCAGGCCCCGAGAACACCGCATTTGTCGACTATGTTGCCGAACAGGACGTGCAGAACGGCACCGCGGCATCCGATCTGAGAGGCATCGGACGCTTTACCATTCCCAACGGTCAGACGGTGGAATTTGCGCATATGTTCGGCGCGCTCAACATCGCCTGCTATAATGCCGGCGTCGTTTCCTCGCAGGATTTCGGCAGCTGGGCAGGCGATATCTGCGACCTCATGGAGTACGCCAAGAACGGCGGACTTACAAGCACCGGCGTTGAAGAGATGACCGCCGAGATCGCCGAGAATTACTTCGGCATCGATGATGACGAAGCCCATTCGTTCGGTTATTATGACGTCTACGGCGACCTCGACGCATTCTACATCATGAGCGGCATCCGCGAAGGCGGAAAGAGCCTGACCACGATAATGAAGAACTATTTCGGGAGCATGCTTTCCGACAGCTTCAGAGCTTCCTTCTTCCTCTCCAACAGATTCCCCGGAATCGACACCAGGAGCGAGATCCGCAACGCCGTTTATGAGGCATACAGGAACAATTCCGGAGCTCAGCTTCTCGAAGGCGAACGCGGCCTCACCGAGGATAGCGATTTGAGATATGCCTGCTGCTACGTGTTTGCGGATTATCTCTATGAGCTTGCAAAGGATTTCATCGGCGAACAGAGCAACGATTATTATACCGTTTTCTCGACCGTAAGCTCCGCCATTGCTCCGGGCGTCACGCAGCAGATAAGGCGCGCAACGACAGCTGACGACAAGCAGATAGTTTATTACATCGGCAGTGTCGATATCGGAAGGAACGACCTCAATATCTATGCGAACTACGGTCTTAACGACGCATCGAGCTGGCGTTTCACCAGAGTGACCGACCAGATGGCGGCTGCTCAGGAAAAGCATTCCAACCCCGACGACACCGCCAACTATATTGAGAACTATAACGCTGTCATGGGCGTCAATGCGGACTTCTATAACATGACCAACGCCGCCCCGGCAGGCGCACTCGTGATGAACGGCGTACAGTACAACGGCGTCGGAAGCGAAAACTTCTTCGCTATCCTCGATGACGGCACTCCCATCATCGGCAGCGCTGCGCAATGGCAGGATTATTCGGATCGCATAGTTGAAGCGGTCGGCGGCAGTATCTTCCTCGTTCGCGACGGTCAGATCGTGGTTGCCGACAGCGATAACTACTATAATACCAGAGCCTCCCGAACCTGCGTCGGCATCACCGCAGACAACAGGGTCATACTCATGGCGCTTGACGGCCGCCAGGAGCCCTTCTCCGCAGGCGGCAGCGCAAGAGAGATAGCGCAGATCATGTACGAGGCGGGGTGCGTAGTCGCCATAAATCTCGACGGCGGCGGTTCGACCACCTTTGCCGCCAAGGAGGAGGGCGCAGATGAAGTCACGGTAGTAAACCGTCCCTCCGACGGCTTTGAAAGGTCCGTCAGCTCCTCCATCCTGGTAGTATCGACAGCGACCACCAGCGACAGCTTCCACCATGCAGTCGTCGCTTCCGATTACGGATATCTAACCCCCGGAACCACGCTTGCCATGAGGGCTGTCGGCGTTAGCGAAACCGGAAACGCCGCCGAGCTTCCCGAAGGAACGAGCTGGCGCGTATCGGATGAAACCATCGCATCCATCGATACGGAAGGCATTCTTACCGCCATCGCAAGCGGTGATGTTGAAGTCGAGCTCGTGCTGGACGGCGTGGTTTTGGGCAGCAAGACCATGCATGTCGCCGTGCCCGATGCGATAACCTTCACCAAGGACAACCTTAATGCCATCTACGGCGTTCCTGCCGAGCTTCCCATCACGGCGACCTGCGGCGACAACGCCATTGCCATCAACGCAGGCGATATCGTATTCGAAATGAGCAGCGAAGATGCAGGCAGCATTGAGGGATTCAGCTTTATCGGAAACGAAGAATCCGGAATCAGGCAGGTTATCGTCGCAGCTGCGCTTGCGGCAGATACGGATGTTATTGCTTTCATCAATATTTCGCTCTTCAGCGAGGATGAAGCCATTTTCGATTTCGACAGCGCCACGGCCGGAGACCGCGGATTCGCATGGAACAGGTATGTTGCCAATTCGGAGCTTGTCGCGGAAAACCACTATCACTCCATAGACCCCGACGAGGTTATGACGGTCAACTACACCTTTGCGCTCGATATGAGCGTTATAGAGATACCGGAACGCATTAAGCCGCTTATCGGCCTTCTTCCCGGAGGCGACGATCCGGATGCGACGGCATGGGATTTCCTGCTTCAGCTTGCGGAGCGTGTGAGCGTTTTGACCGAGGTCAGGGTTGTGCTGAGCATCGACCCGAATTTCGACGCGGACACATCCTCTCTCACCCTGTCAAACGAATACTTTACCCTTTCGAGCGCAGTGTTCAACGATGAGGAACATACGCTTACGATAGTATGCAACTGGATCGATCAGACCCAGGCCATTGATCCCACAACGGCCAACCCCATCTGTATTGTGTCCGGGCTTGCGCTGACCCCGAAGGCTGACGCAGTTTGGGATGAAAACTCCTGCATCAATGCATCTCTCAGCGGAGACATCAGCTACGATATCTACCTTAGGACGAGCACGCTTTACAACATTGCGAGCAACCCGAACATTCAGGAGCAGTACGGCATTTACCCCTTTATCAATCCCAACGACCCCAACGAAAAGGGCGGTCATTTCGGCGAGATCTACCGCAGCATCAACGACAGCTTTACCCTTGACAAGACCAACAGGCAGGGCTGGTACGAGCTTGACGGCAATCTCTACTACTTCATCGACAACGTCCCCGTGACCGGGATCCGTCAGCTTCCGGGGCACGATGATGCCGGCTCCGACTACTACTACCATTTTGATGATAACGGCGTATGCCTCGGCAAGCTCAACGGCCTGTTCACCATGGACGGCGGTCTCTACTACTGTATAAGCGGCGAGCTTAAGTCCGGCTGGTGGTACATCACGGACGAAAATGACGGCGTTGACTATGTTTATTTCTTCAATACCTCGACATACAGGGCGGTCAACGGTGCGATAAACATCTGGGGCTACAACTATGTGTTTGAGAATTACAGACTCGTTCACGGCGATCTGCGCACCGATGAAAACGGCACAAGGTATCGCTGGGCAGGTCAGTGGGTCTACAATGGATGGCGGACCGTTGACGGAAACACCTATTATTTCGGTTCAAACGCCTATGCGATGACAGGAGTATTCAAGGTCAGGTATTCCGATGTCCTCTATGTTGCCGATGAAAACGGCGTATGGATGAATTGGTACACCGGCACCTATGAGTATAACGGAGGCACGCACTTCTGCCGCGAGGGCATACTCGTTCCTGAGCCCGGTCTTGTCTACTATAATGGGCATTACTACTACTTCTGCTCCACCGGCGCAGCGGTCAAGAACTGCTGGTACTGGCCGACCATTACCAACGGTCTTCTCCCTGCCGCCATGTATTACTTCGATGGGAACGGCTGGATGACCAATCCTCCCTCCACCCCCGATCCTGACGCAACACCGGAGCCTACTACCCCGACGCCTGAGCCCAAGAACGGAATCGTCGCCGAAAACGGAAGCCTCTATTACTATGTTGACAACGTCCTCACTCCGGCAGGACTTATCCTGCTCCCCGATGGCTATTACTACTATGTAAGGACATCCAACTGTGAAGTCGTTCACGGCAGGAGCTATTGGGTGACCGTTACCAACGGTCTCATGCCCCAGGGTATGCACACCTTTGACGATGACGGCAGGATGATAGATCCTCCCGGCGGCACTCCCACTCCCGAGCCCACGGCTGAACCCACTCCCGAGCCCACGGCTGAGCCCACTCCCGAGCCCACGGCCGAGGTCAAGGACGGCATTGTAGCCGAAAACGGCAGCCTGTACTATTATATTGATGGTCAGCTTGCCCCCATCGGGCTGTTCATGCTCGACGGTTACTATTATTACGCCAGAACCTCTAACGGCGAGGTCGTTCACGGCAGGAGCTATTGGGTGACGGTCACCAACGACCTTATGCCCCAGGGTATGCATCACTTTGACGATGAGGGCAGGATGACGGATGCGCCCAAGAACGGCATCGTTGAGGAGAACGGCAGCCTATACTATTACATTGACGGCGAGCTCGCTCCCATCGGGCTGTTCATGCTTGACGGTTACTATTATTACGCCAGAACCTCCAGCGGTGAGATTGTCCACGGCAGGAACTACTGGGTCTCCGTCAACAATGGACTGCTGCCTTCCGGCATGTACTATTTTGACGACAGCGGCAGAATGACCGACCCGCCTGAGGGGCCTGCCAACGGCTCCACCGAGAACTAAAGAACAAATCTCCCGGCCGGCGCCCTTTGCGGCGCAGCCGGGAACATCAGAGAGCCGTACCGCGCGGAGAATTCCGGCGTACGGCAAAATCCGTTTGAAAGGATTAAAGCAATTTTATGATCGGATGGTTTATCAGAAACGCACTATGGCTGCTCCTCGTGGTCGGAACGATCTTCAACATGTTATGGCTTTCCAATTTTCAGGACAGGCTCAGGATGAAATGGTATGCCGTCATAATACTGTCAATACTTCACACCGTGTACGGTGTGCTGACGGTCAAGGCGTTCGCCATACTTGAAGCCGGTTTTGATATGACTAAAGCCGGGAACATGAGCCTTTTCGGAGGGGTTTTTCTCATGCCGCTCGGCTACTTTGTCGGAGCAAAGCTATTTAAGCGCAGGCTTAGCGATGTATTCGATATCTTCGTTGTCTGTATGCTTTTCACGCTCATGTGTGCCCGGGTGAACTGTCTTATCTCGGGCTGCTGCAAGGGCTGCCCTATCCCCGGCACGGAGAGCGCGCTCTGGCCGACAAGGGAGCTTGAAATTGCCTTCTATGTCATTATGCTGCTTATCCTGGGCAGGCGCGCGAGGCTTGGAACGAACCGCGGCGAGCTGTACCCCGGCTATATGTTCTGCTACGGCATTTTCCGCTTTGTAACGGAATTCTTCCGTGAATCCGACCACCGCATTTTGGGCTTCTTCCATATTTCGCATATATGGGCGGCTGCGAGCATTATCATCGGCGGAGTTCTCTATTGCCTAATCATGAAAAGGCATGGAAAGTCTGCAAACCCGAAAAACATTCGGCACACCGTAAATGAACGGAAAACCAAATAACCGTTTACAATTGCCCTAAAGACTTCGGTCGAAGGGGCATTGAATAAAAAAATCTCCTAAGGAGGAAAACATGAAAGACAACTCTTGGAAAAAAGTGCTTGCCAAGGTACTTGCGGCGGTAATGATCTTCTCTATACTGCCTTTTGGGATCTTGGCGGACGGCTCTGTCATCGTGCTTGACGGTCAGGTGACTATCGACTATGCCGGCAAAAATGCGACAGCATCGGCTGATAACGATGTAGTTACGGCATCGGTCAGCGTCGCGGTCACCACCGGCTGCCCCGGCGACACATACAACTCCGCAACAAACACTTTGACGGTTACCAACCGCAGCGACAGTACAAAGATACTGAGCTTCAACTATGAGCTAACGCTTAACGGCGGCAGCTGCACCATCGATAACAGTTCTGTTGAATCAGGCAG
Organism: uncultured Clostridium sp.; assembly: GCA_900542285.1. Lineage (GTDB taxonomy): Bacteria > Bacillota > Clostridia > Christensenellales > CAG-138 > PeH17. Next base: position 1,930 of record UQNF01000007.1, on the reverse strand, counting down.
CAGCTTTTCAAAGGAGCTTAGCGCAGGCGAAAGCTTTACCATTATCCTCACCTGCGCGGCGGTAGAGGACGCGGTCACGACCATAGTTCTCAAGGACTTTGCATTGAACTCCGCCGACCAAATCTTGAATATCCGGTTTGAAGCTCCCGTCGAGGGCGGCACTATCTCCGTAAACGGCGTAAGCAGTGACAGCTGGACCGACGGCGTATATGCTGTGGAAACCACTTATTCAGAAGGCGTTTCCGTCACCGCAAGCCCGGAAGCCGGCTATGAGTTCTACTTCTGGCTGGACGATGAAAACTCTATCGTGACAATTGGGGACGATGATATCCTGCATCCCACCGGAGATATGACCATCCATGCACTCTTCATCGCAGCTGCAAGCTCCGAGCCCTGGTTCCAGGTGGGAACAAAGGTCTTCATGGCCTGGGGGGACGCAGTCCGTGAAGCAGATCAGGGTACCTCCAAGACCATCGTTCCTCTCCGCAGCGGCGTACTCAAAGCAGGAGAATACAACATTCCTTCAGGAGTGACCCTGCTAATCCCCTTCGATTCGGCATACTCGCTGTACACCGATAAGCCCGAGGTTGTTACCTCCACTCTTGTGACCCCATCGCTCTACCGTAAGCTCACATTGGCAAGCGGCGCTGTCATCAAAGTTGACGGCGCAATAAGCGTGAGCGCAAAGCACAAGGCAGGTGCAGGCAGCCAGAAGATGTCCGTCTGCGGAAAATACGGCCAGATTGATATGCAGGAGGGAAGCCGTATCGTCCTGAGCAACGGTTCCAAGCTCTATGCCTGGGGCTATATCACCGGCGCAGGTGAGGTCGAAGCGCTTGCAGGAGCCGATGTTTACGAGTATTTCCAGCTGACCGACTTCAGGGGCGGCAGTGCATGCATAAAGATGAACGGAAACTCACAGAAAGTCTTCCCGATGTCCTCCTACTATGTTCAGAACATCGAAACCCGACTCATTATCCATCACGGCGCCAGGGAGATAGGCTTTACCACACTCTTCGCAAGCAATCAGACGATATCCGCCGCTCCCATCTTCATAGGTGAGGGAGGTCTGTTCCAGCTTTCGGGTAATGAAAAGCAGATCGACGCCTCCTGCATCGTAAAATACTATGACCCCATCGCCGACAAACTCCATATCGAGGTTTACGGCGACTCCGTCATCAATTCATTGACCCTTACTGTATTGGGCTTTGAAATCAACTCCTCTTCATACATCCTGCCCATTAACAATATGGTAATCGAGCTGAAGGAGGGTACCCTTACCACCGACCAGAAGCTTGAACTCACCCCCGACAGCGGTCTTATCATAGGCGAAAACGCAACCCTCGACCTTGTGAACGGCGGCGAGCTTTATGTGGTCGCCATTGACGAATGGGGCGCATATACCTGGGGCGACAGCAGCAACGGCAACTGGATCTCCACCGTCGTCTATTCTCCGAGCTGGACAAACGGAAGCTGCCCGAGGAACCGTGCTAACATGGCATCCGCATTCATGACCGTCAACGGCACCGTGAATGTAAGCGGCGTGCTTGCGACCTCCGCCAACGCCTCCGTCACATCCACCGGCGCAGGACATATCCTGTTCAATACCCCCGCGGGCAGCGGCGCGCTCTACGGCTATGACCAGAGCTCCGGAGAATACATTCAGATCCCGACCAATTCCGCAAGGCTTGAGAACTCCGACGCCAGCCTTGTCGATACGAACGATGCGGCAGCAGATGATTTTTATGACTATGTGAACGGCACTTGGTTTAAGAACGGAGCTCTCCCGGTCTTTACCGTAACCTTCAAGGATTGGGACGGAAGCGTACTGAATGAGCAGCAGGTAAGCTACGGTCAGGCGGCATCCGCTCCCAGTGACCCCGAACGCACCGGCTATACCTTCACCGGCTGGGATGTCGATTTCACCAGC
>UQNF01000006.1 GCA_900542285.1 uncultured Clostridium sp. | reverse complement strand
CCAGAGTAACTTCCACTTCTAACTTCCACTGTGGAAGTTACTTTGGGAATTCACTAAAGCATCATCAGTAGTATTCAACATTGCAATCAAAGGTAGCTTCGTCTGCAATATTGTGCTATAATCATTTGGAAATGTATTATCACGAAATAAAGTTTGGAGGAAATGCTATGAAACTTGCAGAAGCACTTCAGGAAAGGGCTGACTTCAACCGCAGTATTGAGCAGCTTAACAGCCGCCTAAACAATAACATATTGGTGCAGGAAGGTGAAAAACCGGCCGAGGATCCAATGAAATTGAAGAATGAATTGGATGCTTGTGTTGAACGCTTGGCATATCTCGTGACGCATATCAATAAGACGAATTGCATGACAATGGTTGACGGACAGACGCTGACCGAGCTGATCGCGAAAAAGGATGCCCTTACACTCAAGATTCGCGTTTATCGTGATATCATATGCACCGGAAGCCAAACCGCTTATCGTGCGCGGAATACTGAGATAAAGATCGAATCGGCTATCTCTGTTGCCGAATGGCAGAGTGAGCTCGACCGTATGTCGAAGGAATTGCGCATGCTGGACAATAAGCTGCAGCAGACAAATTGGAACACTGAATTGATTATATAACAATAGTTGGCAGCAGGTGCGGAGCGAGTGTCACGCAGTGACAGCGTAAGTCACATTCAATGTACATCGAAGAGCAGATGTTAGCTATATCGTTAAGCTCCGACTGAGTACATGTGCATTGTGATTGCTTATCGATTATTACCGGACATTGACTGTGCCTGCAAGGGTGGGATCGGGGAATACTTATTCAACTATTATAAAACAAGCAAACCATAATCTCATGCGCAGCATTGCACAAGCTAAGACAGTAACTGAGTCAATAAAGTAAGAGCGGAGCAATGATTATGGCAGTCGAAACCTTGGCGAGTAACACTCTTCGGTGTCCGCTGCATCGACATTGAGACAATAGCTATTCACTTCAACAATCCATTATAGCATCAAACTTATTATTGCATGTAGGCTGAAGAAACAGAACGCATTCAAAGCTATGAGGAATGCAGCCTTGATAAGACTAAGCTAATGCGGAAATGCTTTCGCTGTGGTAATACCATAGCAATTTTGCTGCGCTGTACCATTGACAATTGATTCAATATGGGATATTATTATTGAGTAAAAGTGGGTTAATATATCCGCTTCTCACGGAGGAAGAATTGGCAAACAACGTATCATTCAAAAAGTATCTTTTTTCATTACTGATTGCTGCCGCAGTGGCTTTGCTGGGTTTATTCGACCTGTCAGCTTACTATTTCGGAGCGATCGTTATTGCGTTTATCGGCATATCATGGGGCGTGAGCTGCGCCGCCATACCGGGCGTTGTTTGCTGCGTATGCATAATAGCGTCCGGCGTGAGTGATCTCTATTCGCTTTTCTGTTTTCTGATACCCTTTATTCTCACGATAGTTATACTGACTGTGGGCTTTAAGCAGAGGATGGCGCACAGGAGCATCGCAATACTGCTTGCGCTGATGTTCGTCGTTGCGCTCTATGCCGGATTGTGCTTGCCGTCGGTTATGAACGGAGAACCGGCGTACGCCGGGATAAGGGAAGGCTTGATTGAGCTTGATGAGCAACTGCGGGCCTTGATGGACGAAGAGACAACGGAATTCGCATCAATGGCAGAAATAATTGGCGATGTGCTCTACTTTGTTTTGATTGCCGCTGCGGAGGCTATGGCGTTTTTTGCTGTCGTAATAATGAAAAGGCTGTGTTCGGCAGCAAAGGCTTCCGTTCGTCCGATGGCAAGACTTGCCGACTGGGAACTGCCAAAAAGCCTCAGGTACGGCATTCCCGTGCTGGCGGTCGGCTGCATAGTGCTTTCACTAACAGGCTTTTATGCCGCCGAGCAGGTGGTGACCGCCGTGTGCGGATTGATCCTTCCGCTTTTGTTCATAGAGGGCTTTGCATCGGTGATGTTCTTGTTGACCACCAATATCCGCGTGGCAGGGGGCAAGCGGAACAATAAGACGCTTGTGATGATATTTATGCTGCTTATGGCAATGCTCCTGCCGGCGATCTATATCATTGCAGGTATTATCGAACTGTACGCAAGGCGCAGGCCAAAGCTTCGCAGGATCAACGAAAAGATAATGAAGGCATTTGAAGATGCAGTGAGCAACAACAGGGATATCGTCGAGGTCGATTTCGAGGACGGTAGAGGTCCTCAGATCATCGCTACGCGCAAGCATAGGAACGATGCGGAGATCTTCTTTGATGATGATTTGAAACTTGAAGACGATACGGATGACTCTGCAAACGCAGATGACAGTGATAAGAGTACGGATTCGACGGAGCACCAAGCTCCCGATGACCACAGAGATGACCATGAGGAGGACAAACAATGAAAGTATTGCTCAAACAGGATGTACACGGAACCGGAAAAGCCGGGGATATTGTCAATGTCAGCGACGGCTATGCAAATAATTTCCTGATCCCGAGAAAGCTCGCCGTGCCTGCCGATGCGCAGACTATCAATTCTGCCAATATCCGCAAGGAGGCTGCCAAGCATCGCGTGGAGGTGCAGCGCAAGAATGCGCGCGCGCTCGCTTCGGAGATGCAGGGTTACAGCGTCAAGGTCTATGCAAAATGCGGCGACAACGGAAGGCTGTTTGGCGCAATTACCGGAAAGGAAATCGCAGCTGCGCTTAAGACTCAGTACGATATCGATTTGGATAAGAAGAAGATCCGTGTCGATGAACCGATCAAGGCGCTTGGCATTTACACCGTCTGCGCACATATGTTCGAACAGACTGACGCCCATTTCAAGGTAGAGGTTCTTCCGCTTGAGGACTGATCCGACCATTGATCCAGATGGAAGAAAACGAAAGACAAATACCGCATAATATCGATGCCGAAAAATCCGTTCTTGGCAGCATTCTGATTGCGCCCGAGGCTGCGGAAAAGGCAATGGAAGCCCTCAAGCCGGAGGACTTTTATAAGCTTGCGCATAGGGACATCTTTACCGCAATGCAAAGGCTGTACAATGCAGGTAAGCTTATCGATACGACCTCCGTTGCCGATGTGCTCGACAAAATGGGCAAGAAGGAATCGGTGGGGGGCTTCGGGTATCTATCCGAGCTTGCCATGTTTACTCCAAGCTCTGCAAACATCGGCTACTATATCGGCATTGTTGAGAATTATTCCGTGCGGAGGCAGCTCATCACGATAAGTGCTGAAATAGCACAGGATGCGATCGAGAACACCAAGGAGACCGGCGAGATACTCGAGGCCGCTGAGCGCAGGATCTACAATCTTGCCATGCGCCGTGTGTCGGATTCTGTTGAGAATATTGCTCCAATCTATTCCCGCGTTTACAATATCATTGGTGAAACCATGCAGCTTCACGGGAAACGCACGGGTATTCCAACGGGTTTGATCGATATCGATGAGCTGACATCGGGTCTACAACGGAGCGACCTTGTAGTCGTTGCAGGACGCCCTGCAACGGGTAAGACTTCATTCGCTCTGAATATTGCAGCGCATGCCGCCATTAAAGAGCGTGCAAACGTCATGATATTCAGCCTGGAAATGAGCAAGGAACAGCTGACCATGCGTATCATGGCTTCGGAAAACGATATTCCGCTGCAAAAGCTTAGGACTGCTGAACTTGATAATATGGAGATACTTCGCATTGCTGACGGCTTTAACACCATCGGCGATTCGGCTATCTATATTGACGATACGCCGGGTGCTTCCGTTGCGGAGATACGTTCCAAGTGCAGAAGGCAGAAGGCCATGCATGGGCTTGACATAGTGGTTATTGATTATCTCCAACTCATGCAGCCCACCGGGAAACGAGATTCCAGGGTGCTTGAGATCGCCGATATAACAAGGGGACTCAAGATTTTGGCTAAGGAGCTGCAGGTCACCATTCTCCTGCTTGCTCAGCTATCGAGGGCTCCGGAGACCCGAAAGGATCATATGCCAATAATGAGCGACCTTCGTGAGAGCGGTTCCATTGAGCAGGATGCGGACATTATCATGATGCTCTACCGGCCGGCAACCTATCCGGAGACGGAGGAAGCGCTGAATGGGGACAATACCTCCTATATTAACATTGTAAAACACAGAAACGGTGCAACAGCAAAGGTTAAGGTGCTGTGGGTCCCCGAGCTTACCAAGTATGTTAACTTGGCGGAGGATGTCGAGTAGCTTATGAGCATTGCAAGAAGAATTATTTCATTAGCCGTAAGCCTTGCGATAGCGGTCTGCGGTATCCTTCCTGCGGCTGCCGAAAGGATACCAACCCGCACCGTCAATACCTCTTGGGATTTTGAAACGCAGGAGGATTTTGACAGCTGGACACTTATAGATAACGATGGAGATGGACGCAACTGGTATTGGGTGCATGATGCCGAGGATGCCGAGTGGTGGCTGACTCCGTACAGCGGCGATGGCGCTGCTTATTCCGTCAGCTTTGTGTACAACGATTCGGGTTATGGCGGACATCAAATTGAACCGGACAACTTTATGATTTCACCGGAACTTGTCGGGGCGACATACTTATCATTCTGGATGCGTGCGGATGATACCGATGAATATTATGATGACGATCCGGTGGGCGTATACGCAATTGATGAGCAGGGAAACTATGAGATGCTCGCCTGCTATACCACTTGGTATACATGGGAACAGCATGTGGTGGATCTGTCGGCATTTCAAGGACAGAACATCCGCGTTGCTCTTCGCCACTTCAATACCACGGACATGGGCTTTGCAGTGATAATCGACCTGATAGAGACCGATGGGATCCCGGTCTATACCGAACCATATAGCTTGGGCGATGTGGATATGAACGGCGTGATCAATGCTGCCGATGCGATGCTTGTGTTGCGTCATGCAATGAGTCTTATCACTCTAAACGAATCTCAGCAGCAGCTTGCGGACATGGACGGAAACGGTGTAGTTGATTTTTCGGACGGAACAAGAATAATGCGTGCCGCACTTGGCTTGGCATAACCAATAACTATGATGGATACAAAACGCTGCGTTTTTAGGCGCAGCGTTTTTGCATTTTTGCATTTATTCCTTTTTCTCAGAAAGTGGAGCCAGTCTCGCCAGCACCTCGACAAAATTGTCCACATCTGCGTCGGAGCGGCAGCGTATGAACTTATCCGGATAGGCTTTTTCTATACGGTCATATGCCGCTGCCTTGTATCTTGTGCGGCAGCCGCTTTTGACCCAGTCGAGGAACTCATCGTCGAGCTTTTCTTCGCAGCCCATCGTGACGCTCTCACGGCTTCTTCCCGCATACTCCTTGTAGCGCTGTTTGACACGCTTCACGCAGAGCCTTTTGGGAAAATCGAGGAATATGATGTGATTGGCCTCATCAAAGCGACGCTGCTGCAAGAGCGACTCATAATTGCCGTCTATCACCCATGAGGAATGCCCGTCCATCCAATCGGAGATGACCTCACAGCTCTCCTCATCGTCACGCTCTATCCAATGCGGCTTGAAATGAATGGTGTCGAGATAGAGAAGCGGAAGCTTGAACTGAACCGACAGTCTCTTTGCGAGCGTGGATTTTCCTGCGCCGCTGTATCCAATAACAGCAATTTTCATCTTTTCCTCCAATAAACAGAATAGCGCTAAATAAGTCCTATAAGCTGCATAACTAACATCAACAGCGGCACTACAACGAAGCAGCCAAGCGTTGTAACGCACATTCCGCCCGCAAGGAAGCTTTCATCAGCATCATGCGCGCCTGCCACGACCACTGCCTGAGTCATTACGGGCATGGCGGATTCTATTACCAGCACGCCTGCCGGCATACCTCCGAAGCCTGCGAACTTGCATAGCGCTATCATGGTGAGCGGAGCGATGATAAAACGCATCAGCATCACCGCGGCCATGTGCTTGTCGAGCTTCAGACTCTTGAAGCCGTAATCATAGAGTGCATAGCCGATATAGAAGAGCGCAAGCGGCGTGACAATGTTTCCCATATAGCCGGAAAGCCTGATAATGGGCTGCGGCATTTTGATGCCGGCTGCGGCAAGCGGCAGCGACAGAGCAAGCGCAACCAGAGGGGGAGAAACGATTCTTTTTATGCTCTTTAGGAACCCCTTTTCCTTTGATTCGCTGTCACCGCTCTTGCTGATAAGGTAGTTGCCGACCGTCCAGAAAAGCGTCGTGTTCACGACATAGAACGCCATGACATACGGGACAGCGGCGTCGCCGAAAAGCCCCGTATTCATCGGAAGTCCCACAAAAACCGAATTCGAGAAAGCGCACATAGCCACGAATCCACCGAAACGCTTCTTTGAGGGCTTCAACAGCTTTGCAAGCAGAAGACCTATGCCGAGAGTGACACACATGCTGATTAACGGCAGCAGGAACATCATCCAGGGCTTGTCAAGGCCCGAAAAGTCGAGCTTGCCAAAGACGGTGTTCACCACCAGGGACGGCATGCCAACGCTAATGATGAGCTTAGTCAAAAGCTTCTTGTGCTCACGCTTTATGTACCCAAGCCTTCCAAACAGATAACCGACGGCTATCATGAACATGACAATGAGTACAGCGGTGAGGGAGTTGAGTGTCTTTATCAGCATGGTTTATAAAAAAGATGCAGAGCTGCGCCCGGCAGCCCTGCAATAGAATTATTTCTGGATCTTCCTGCACTCAAGGTAATAGCGCTTTTCGTGGGCTTCGCCCATGGAGAAGGTCTTGCGGGGCAGTGCGCCGTCAAAAACAACGGTGCGGAAGAATGCGGACTTCTGCATGGGGGGAAGGAGGAAACCGATGTTGTTTTCCTTGCTGCCGAGTTCGCGCACAACGTCGGCGCCGTGGATATAGTCGATGCTTGCGCCGGGAGTTTCTTTGAGAAGTACGTCAAGCGCATTCTGGAGGGTTCCGACCTCAAGCTGTGCGGCGGGATGCTTGACAACGATAAGTCCTTCCTTGCCTTCGATAATGACGGGTACCACATGCGCTCCCTCGGGGATGGCTGCCTTGGCCTTTGCCATGCAGTTTTCGCAGGCATAGAAATCGATCTCGCAATCGCCATTCTGCTCGGCAAGCTTTGCCTTGAGCCTGTCGAGAAACTCGGGAACGTTGACGTTGAATACGACCCTGTGGATGGGCTCAAATACTATGCCGTCATCATGGACGTTTTCAAGCTCGACAAGGGCATAACGAGCGGGATGATCCTTGCGCTCTTCCTCAGTGAGTTCAGCCTTGCACTTTTCCCAATTTGCCTTGGCGGTTGCGAAGCTGTGGTTGCCATCGCCCATTGCGAAGAGCAGGGGAGGCATTTCGGTGCCGTACTTGTTGGGATCGACAAGAGCGGTAAGTGCGTTGATAACGTCGGTTACCATTCCTTCATCGTTTACCAGCCAGCCTTCAACATGGCCGCCGTTCATCATGAGATCAAAATCATAGAGCTGCTCGATCTTGTCAAGCTTCTCGGCAATGGGCTCGATAACGGACTTCTTATCATCATCGATGAGAACGAGGATGTGGGGAAGCTCGAGAGGTGCGCCGTCACGAATCTTCAGACGGGGAGGGATACGCTCGACGATGGTACCTTCAGTTGCACGGATAAGGGTGGTGGAGCCCTTGGAATAGTCGTAGCATTCGAGATCGAGAGCTACAACAAGACCGTTTCTGACCTTGCCGTCAACGGTACGGCGGGTGAATACAAAGCCTTCGCCCCTGTTTTCAAGGGTGCCGTCTGCCATGTAGTCGTTCATTGCCTTGCGGATTGCTACGATGCGCTCCGCTTCACCCGGCTTTTCAAGATAGATCTCGGGGAGCATCAGCCTGAGGGTCGAGGGTGCATCACCGACGATCTGCTCAACACTGTTCCAATAATCGGGCTGGGATGTGTACTGGTCGCAGGCAACGCATGCCCACTTGGTCAGATCAACCTTCTTGCCGGGCATCATAAGCTCGGGAACACAAATGCCGATATTGTTCTTGAACTTGGGATTCATAATAGATTTAGCCTCCGTAACGGTTTCGTTTTTGCGCTGCGCCAAAAGAACAGCGCATATTCTTACACATTAATTGTACAACATATTCGTTCGCTTGTAAATTGGATTTTACTCATAAGCGAAATATAACTTTTTATGTCGAATCTTCTGTCACGTTCGATACCATGCCTGCGTAATATAAAGCAGAAAGCGGACAATGAGCTTTGAAACTCAAAATCAACTGTCTGCAATAGGAGGTTATATATGTGTAACTTTGGCTCCTGCAACGGCTGCAACAACAACTGGTGGTGGATCATCATCCTGTTCCTCCTCGGCAACAACTGCGGCTGCGGCGACTGTGGCTGCAGCATGCCCGAACCGCCCAGCTGTGGCTGCGGCTGCTAAGTTCTCTGCTTAGCAGAGATCCCGATGGGACGGGTGGCAAGTACGGACTTATGAGGCTTGCTCGGGTTTCTTGAGGGATCGGCAAAAGTCCGTCGAGTTTTGCTCGGCGGACTTTGTGCTGCGTAAAGCACTTTCAGCGAAGCTCTCAGCCGTCACTCGTGTGCGCGCAATGCCTTTCTTCGCTGATATGCAGGTATTTTTCCTTTGTCGCCATTCCGCCTCGAATATGTCTTTCATCCTTGTTGGTTTCAAGCACGGCGGCGACCTGTTCACCCAAAACCTTATTTATCTGTCTGAGCCTTTCGGTAATATCCTTATGAACGGTGGATTTTGATACACCGAACACGCTGGCGGCAGCTCTTACCGTTGCACCGGTTTCTACGATGTAGTCCGCAATATCCAAAACCCTTGCTTCAATGTACAGGTTCATGAACTGCACCTCCAAACACATTTTCATGTGCTTAATCGTATGCAGTTAGGCGTGCTTTAATTCAGAAACCTTTGTCGAACATATGAGCCGTGTCGTCAACCGAAGCATAGCTCGGAAAGCTTTTCCATTCCCCAGGCAATATCGTTAAGCTCTGCGCCGGAGTAGTTAACGACAAAGATATGCTCCTCAGCTTTTGTCTTGTCGAAACAGTAGTCCGAAAGCAGTGCGATCCGTATCCCGGCATCAGCGGCGCGGCGTTTGATCTCATCATCACTCAATTCGGTATGGAGCTTCATGAGAAAGTGCAGCCCTGCATCCTGTTCCATTATCTGCACCCTTCCGGAGAGAGAGCTGCTCTCGATTAGCGAGATGACTTCGTCGCGCTTTTTGCGGTAGCGTGTGCGCATACGGTTGATGTGCTGCTCATAGCTTCCCGCATTCATAAACTCAGCTAATGTGTACTGCTCAAAGCTGGATACCGTACAAGAGTAAAAGCTCAGCTCCCTGCGGTATTTTTTCATCAACCCGTCGGGAAGTACCATGTAGCTTATGCGGATGGACGGAGCGATGGTCTTGGAAAAGGTGTTCAGATAAATAACGCACTCGTGCTCATCCACCGAATAAAGCGTCGGTATTGGCTTGCCGACGAAACGGAATTCACTGTCATATTCGTCCTCAAGAATGTAACGCTCCTTAGCTTCTTCGCCCCAGCGCAAAAGCTCCTGACGCCTTCCGATGGGCATAACGGTTCCCGTGGGATAGTGATGAGAGGGGGAGAGGTGGACAACCTGAGCGCCCGAGCGTCTGAGTTCGACAGGTGACAGCCCCTTCTCATCGAGCGGAATGTGAACTACGCGCACACCGTGGCTTTCATAGATTCGGGATATTTTGCCATAGCCGGGATCCTCAACTGCATAGCAGCAATCCATGCCGAGCAGCTGAATGAGCAGTCCGTACAGAAACTCCGTGCCCGCTCCGATGATGATATTGTTCGGATCAACCTGCATACCGCGAAACTGCCATAGTGAATCCGCGATCGCATTCCTTAGTGCTTCCGCGCCGTTGAATGGTGCGGAGCGCAGCAATTCCCCCTCATGGTCCAGAAGAGTTCGCCGCATTGTTCTCGCCCAAAGCGCAAACGGGAAGTACTCTGCGGAAATGCTGTTTGACACAAGGTCAAGTCGGTATTTCTTTCCCGTCACTTTTTCAACCGGCATGTGGGACGCAGCGCTGCGCTGCGGATTATCGACGGCATTGACATAATAACCCTTCTTCTCCACGGCAAACAGATAACCCTCCGCAATCAGCTGTTCATATGCAGCCTTGACCGTGACAACGCTAAGCTTCAGGTGGTCTGCCAGCATACGCTTGCTGGGAAGCTTTTCGTTACAGGCAAGCCGTCCGGAGACGATATCCTGCTTAATATAGCGATAAAGCTGCTCGTAGAGACTTGCTGCAGAGTTTCTGTCGAGTTTATAGGTCAGCATGTTTCCTCCATCTGGTATTAATAATTAGTTCCATAATGGGTATTTCATTAATACCAGATAACACTATAATACAGCATGGAACAAAAATCAAGTTTGTTTTGTAAAGGAGTTAAAAATGTCTGACAGCAAGATAAAAAAGATGGTGCTTACCGCACTGCTCGCCGCACTCACCTGCGTTGCGACAATGATCATCCAGATCCCTTCACCAATGAATGGGTATGTTAACCTTGGTGACTGTTTCGTTCTGCTCTCCGGCTGTCTGCTCGGGCCTTGGCTCGGATTTGCCGCCAGCGGTATTGGCTCGATGCTTGCCGATATCTTCCTTGGATATACACATTATGCGCCCGGCACTTTGGTAATTAAGGGCCTCGTTGCTCTGGTTGCTGCGCTTCTCTATAGGGTTATCGCAAAAAAGAACGCATATGTTGGCATGGCAGTCAGTGGCATTGTATCGGAATGCATCATGGTTCTCGGGTACTTCCTCTATGCAGGACTCATTCTCGGCAAGGGCCTGATGGGAGAGGTTGGCGCCATTGCCAGCGTCCCTGGCAACTGCTTCCAGGCTGCAGTAGGCATCATTATAGGTGTAATTGTCATGTCCATTTTGAGGGCAACAAAAGCCGATAGATTCCTGCTTCAAGGTCGCCGAAGCACCCCAAAAGCAGACAACGAATAAGCAGAATAATTATCTTACGAGGGCCGGCACCCCATTCAGGGGATGCCGGTTCTTTATTGAAAAGCTGATGCAGCATAGACACCGCACTTTTTTGTACAAAAGAACCAGTGCCGCAAGCGGCACTGGATTGTGATACTCTGCAACTGGGAATTATTCTTCCTCGTCGTCCACTTTCTTTGCGTTCTCGATGATCTTCTGAGCAACGTTTGCGGGAACATCCTCATAACGCACGAATTCGCTGGTGAATGAGCCACGGCCCTGGGTCATGCTGCGGAGGTCGGTAGCATACTTGAACATTTCGCTGAGGGGAGCTTCCGCGATGACTTCGGTGCCTTCGGTGGTGGGATTGGTACCGATGAGACGGCCGCGACGGCGGCTCATGTCACCCATGATATCGCCCATGTAATCGTTGGGAACGAGAACGGTGTAGCGATAGATCGGCTCGATGAGGACCGGGTTAGCCTTTGCGCAAGCTGCCTTGTAGGAAAGCCTTGCAGCGGACTTGAATGCAACTTCCTTGGAGTCAACGGGGTGATACTTTCCATCATAGAGAGTAGCCTTGATACCGATCATGGGGTAGCCCGCAAGGACGCCGTGAACCATTGCTTCGCGCAGACCCTTTTCAACTGCGGGAATGTATTCCTTGGGAACAACACCGCCAACGATTGCATTGACAAATTCGAACTCGCCGCTTTCACTGGGCTCAAATCTCATCTGAACGACGCCGAACTGGCCGGAACCACCGGTCTGCTTCTTATGCTTACCTTCTGCCTCTGCCATGGAACGAATGGTCTCACGGTAGGGAATGTGGGGATCGGAGAGGCTTGCTTCGACCTTGAACTTGTTGCGGAGCTTTGCGCAGATAACATCGATGTGCATCTCGCCAAGACCCTTGATGAGAACGTCGCCGGTCTCTGCATTCTTTTCGATCTGCATGGTGGGATCTTCTTCAAGGAGACGGTTGAGACCTGCAAATACCTTATCCTCTTCGCCCTGCTTCTTTGCTGTAACTGCGAGGAAGATGCAGGGAGCGGGGAAGTCGATGGGAGCAAACTTAACAGGAGCCATTGCATCGGTGAGGGTATCACCGGTGTTGGTGAACTGAAGCTTAGCCATTGCGCCGATATCGCCCGCACAGAGCTTATCAACTGCGATGAGGTTCTTACCGCGCATCATGTAGACGGTGCCGGGCCTCTCAGACTTTTCGGTGTTGGAGTTGTATGCTGCGAAGGAAGCATCGATAGAACCGCTGTAAACCTTCATGATGGAGATCTTACCGACGAAGGGGTCGGCAACGGTCTTGATGACCTGAGCGGCAAACTTGCCATCCTGCTTAACTTCAACGGGTTCATCGTTGCGGGGATTGACGGCGGGACGGGCAGCAGCCTTGTCAGCGGTGGGCATATAATGAACGAGGTTGTTCATGAGTGTATATACGCCGATGTTGGGAAGAGCTGCAACGCAGCAAACGGGGGTGACGTCGCCGGACTGAATGCCGAGGTTGAGACCGCGGATGATCTCCTCCTGGCTGAGTTCCATGGTGTCGAGATAGGTCATCATGAGCTCTTCATCGCCTTCTGCGGCAGCTTCCATGAGCGCTTCGCGGAGCTGCTCTGCACGGCCTTCAAGATCACCGGGGATTGCTATCTCTTTTTCACCCTTGCCGTCGAATTTCTTTGCGGTCATGGTGGTGAGATCTACATAGCCGACATAAACGCCCTTTTCTACGATGGGCAGCTGAATGGGTACGCAGGCAACGCCGAACTTATCGTGGAGAGCTTCAATGGTCTTATCGAAGTTTGCATTTTCACGATCCATCTGGTTGATGACGATCATGCGGGGCATCTTAGCCTTTTTGCACATGCTCATAGCCTTTTCGGTGCCGACAACGGGACCGGATACTGCACCGCAAACGATGATCGCGGAATCTGCAAGCTCCATTGCTTCGTAAACTTCGCCATAGAAATCAAAGAAGCCGGGCGCATCGATGAGGTTGACCTTAGAACCGTTCCACTCAAAGGGTGCAACTGCGGTGCTGATGGAGATGTGCCTCTTGATCTCCTCGGGGTCATAGTCGGAAACGGAGGAACCGTCATCAACCTTGCCCATGCGATCGAGAAGCCCTGCATTAAAGAGCATTGCTTCGGTCAAAGTGGTCTTACCTTCTCCGCCGTGACCGAAAACACCGATGTTGCGGATTTCATTAGCCTGATAAGTCTTCATATCTTGTTTTATTCCCCTCTCGTGGTAATAATTATTATGTAAGTTTGGGCCATAGTGCTCGGCATGAACACATATACCAATCCTAAGTATAACACAAAACAAAAACCTTGTAAACCGGATAAATACTCGGAAAGCTGTTTTTTTACCGATATATTTGCAAAAAATGACCGGGCCGACAGGCTTTTGGCGTAAAACACTCATAGTTGGATATGGTTTATCTGCATTACTTCGAATCTGTGAAAGCTGATCGGAATACGGAAAAACGAGAATCGGCTGTATCACAACCGATACAGCCGAAGCAAATTGACTTTGCTATTAATTATTTTACCGCACGAAGCTCGATATAGCCCCTTTTGCCGATCGGCTCCAGCTGGATGCGCGGATTGGTATCGTCCCAAGCGAGGCCGATTACGGACGGGTCATAGTGTTCCATCGCGCTTTGAAGCGCAGCAATTGCACTGCAATAGTCCTCCTCTTCAAAGGGTTCGCCTTGGAACATAAGGTATTTTGCAGCAGGAAGCTTGATAATATCAAAACCCTTCGGTATTTCGCCGCAATAATCCGCAGCAACCTCGACGCCCTGAACATACACGGAGCTGTTTTCTGCTCTGTATTCATCGGGCAGCCAAAGGCATACGGGTTCGCCGAAAAGAGATTTCATGCTGGTGAGCACGCCCCAAACATCGCAGCCGACTTCGCAGCAATAGTCCCAATAGTTGTCCGCCTTTATTCCGCGCTTAATGATGACCTTCCTCTCAGGCTTTTCGATTACCTGAATGAATACGCTCTTTGCACTTTCCATAGATGAATGCTCCTTCCATAGATCTCTGAATTTTACGCCGTACGGTGTAAACAGCGGAAGCGGAGCAGGCCGCATCGAGTATTCCTTGGGATTACACAAAAATTCCCTTCTGAATGCCCTTTGATAGCCGTCAACGCTCGCAAAGCCCATATCCAGTGCAACATCGATTATCCGTACATTCTCGTCCCTCAGGCGAAGCGCCGACTTGGACAGTCTGAGCTTTCGGATATAGTCCGCAGGAGAGAGGTCTGTCAACTCCTTGAATATCCTTGCGGAATACCAGGGAGAAAAATGTGCCGCCTCCGCCAGCTGAGCCAAGGTAATCTCTTCCGTCAGATGCTGTTCGATATAGCTTTGCATCCGTTGAACGGCTTCGGTCTTATCCGTCACTGTTTATCACCTCCTGACGCTATCATTATAGACGCTATCCAGGGAATTTTCTCGACCGTTTTTGCTGTGTTTGAATTTAGCAGCCATACGCACGGCGTATGACTGCTAATGTAAAGATCGAAATTAAGTTTACAGCGCTTTCATTTCCTCAATGCGCGCGGTCACCTTGGCGAGCATATCCTGAGCATTCTTCAGCTTCTCACGCTCTTCGGCAACTACCTTTTCGGGAGCCTTCGCCATGAAGCCCTGATTATTGAGCTTCCCGTTTGCGCGGGCGACTTCACCCTCCCAGCGCTTGCGCTCCTTTTCAAGACGCTCAAGCTCCTTGGCAAAGTCGATAAGCTCGGTCATCGGGATATAGGCTTCGCCAATCCTTGAAACGATGGATACTGCATCCTTGGGTATGCCGTCCTTATCAAGCCTTACCTCAACGGTGCTTGCGCTTGCCAGCTTGTTGAGATAGGGGGCAGCCTCGCGGCAGATGGCCTCCTGCTCCGGGGCGGTGACGACGATGGTATGGGCACGCTTTGCAGGGGGAACGTTCATCTCAACACGAACGTTTCTGATTGAGCGAACCATGTCCATCAGTCCGTCCATGCCCTCCGCTTCCTTGGGGAATACGAATGCAGGGTTGCTCTTGGGCCAAGCGGAAAGCATAATGGTTTCATCCGAACCGGGAAGCCTTGTATAGATATCCTCAGTGATGAAGGGCATGAAGGGGTGGAGCAGCTTCATCGAATCGGAGAGGACGTGTACGAGAACAGCGCGGACGTTGCGCTTGGCGGCTTCGTCTTCGCCGTACAGCCTTGGCTTTGCCATCTCGATATACCAGTCGCAGAACTCCGTCCAAATAAAGCTGTATATCCTATCGACTGCAAGGTTAAGGTCGAACGAATCGATGTTAGCGGTGGTGTCGACAATAACTTCGTTGAGCCTGTGCAGTATCCACTTGTCGGCGATGTCAAGCATATCCATGTCAATATCGCCGATGGGCTCATTGCCAAGGTTCATCATGACGAACCTTGAAGCGTTATAGATCTTGTTGCAGAAATTCCTTGCGGCTTCAACCTTTTTTGGTGAGAAGCGCATATCCGTTCCGGCAGCCGTTCCGGATGTGAGACTGAATCTCAAAGAGTCAACGCCGTATTCCTTGATGACTTCCAGGGGATCGATGCCGTTGCCAAGGGATTTGCTCATCTTCCGGCCAAGCTCGTCGCGAACCATGCCGTGAATATAGACGGTGTGGAACGGAATATCGTCCATTGCGTATAGGCCGAACATTATCATTCTCGCAATCCAGAAGAAGATGAGGTCATAGCCCGTGGCGAGGGTCGCCGTGGGGTAATAATACTTAAGCTCCTCGGTCTTATCGGGCCAGCCAAGCGTGGAGAACGGCCACATTCCCGATGAGAACCAGGTGTCGAGAACATCTTCGTCCTGACGGAGCTTTCCTCCGCATTTTGGACAGCATTCGGGCGCAGTCTCCTCAACAACGGTCTCACCGCAATCGTCGCAATACCAGGCAGGTATGCGGTGTCCCCACCAAAGCTGACGGGATATGCACCAGTCGCGGATGTTTCTCATCCAATTATAATAAGTCTGCGTATAGCGTTCCGGGACGAATTTGATCCGGCCCTGTTCGACCGCCTCAAGTGCGGGCTTGGCAAGGCTGTCTATGGCAACGAACCACTGCTTGGAGATCATTGGCTCGATAACGGTGTGGCAGCGGTAGCAGGTGCCGACATTGTGGGTGTAGGGCTCTATCTTAACGAGAGCGCCGCATTCCTTCAACGCCTCAACAAACTGCTTGCGGCATTCCTGTGTGGTCAGGCCGGCGAATCTTCCGCCAAGCTCGTTGATATGGCCGTCGGTGGTGAATACGCACATCTGCGGAAGTCCGGTGCGCTGACCAACCTCAAAGTCGTTCGGGTCATGGCTAGGTGTGATCTTTACTGCGCCCGTGCCGAAATCCATTTCAACATATTCATCGGCAACGATGGGGATCTCCCTTCCGACAACGGGAACAATAACGGTTTTACCAACGAGATCGGAATAACGCGGATCGTTGGGATTAACGGCGATACCGGTATCGCCAAGTATGGTTTCGGGCCTTGTGGTGGCGCAGGTGATGGAATAGCTTCCGTCGGGCGCAAGATAGCGGACATGCCACAGATTGCTGGGTTTTTCTTCAAATTCAACCTCAGCGTTGGAGATAGCGGTTTTACACGTCGGACACCAGTTGACGATTCTGTCTCCGCGGTAGATAAGACCCTTCTTATACAGGTCGACAAAGACCTTGGTAACGGCTCTGCTGCAGCCCTCGTCCATTGTAAAGCGTTCGCGCTCCCAGTCGCATGATGCGCCAAGCTTGCGAAGCTGCTGAACTATCCTTCCGCCGTATTCGTTCTTCCATGCCCATGCTTCCTGCATGAAGCCATCGCGGCCGACATCCTTTTTGCTCCTGCCGCTCTTGGCAAGCTTTTCAACGACCTTGACCTCGGTTGCAATGGATGCATGATCCGTGCCGGGCAGCCACAGCGTTTCATATCCGCACATGCGCTTGTAGCGGATGAGAATATCCTGCATGGTTTCGTCAAGGGCATGGCCCATGTGGAGCTGGCCGGTGACGTTGGGCGGTGGAATAACTATGCAGTAAGGGGGCTTATCGGGGTTTGGCTCAGAGTGGAAATAACCCTTTGCCTCCCAATTTGCGTAGATCCTGTCCTCAACAACGGACGGATCATAGGTTTTCGGCATTTCATTAATGCCGTCCGTGCATTTTTCGCACATGGTAAAGTACCTCCAAAAAATATTGCACCTCTCATCACCAAAGGACGAGGGGTGCATCTCGCGGTACCACCTTTGTTGTCATTAATACACCTGTGTGCAGTAATGACCTCTCATTTGCCATAACGCAGCAATGCGTTCGGGTTGCTACCCCCGAAAGCTCAGAAGCGACCTTCACGCATGGACATTGCCGATAACCCTTTCAGCCGTGGGGAAATCTCTCTGATGCCGTCCAAAACGCTACTCCTCTTCGTCATAGCGGTTTGAAATTAGGGGTATTCTACCCCAGTGATTTAGATTTGTCAATAGGTACAGCCTTGTTTTTTCGCAGGGCAACTCAAGGCTCTCATCAAAAACCTGCCGACGCTTTGGATCAATGGCCGTCAACACGGCGCAGGAAGAAGTATATCCGACCGCCCTGATTTGATTCCCAATGCTGATCCGCGCATGTCAGAATGGTCAGAAATCGGTCTTCGGGAGTGACATGGAGCTGATAGTTTAGCTCCGTGCGCTCCTGCTGATAGTCTATCCACGCCTCGATCTCTTCATCCGTCATGCTATCCATGGTATGCGCATAATTGCAGTTGTAGTATTGCGATGATTGCGATTGGGTTTTGGGCTTTTCCTCGTACATCGCAAATACCTCCCAAAGGTGCGTTTCGCCGAACAGATTCACGTACCAGACTCGGTTTTCGAATTCATCGTAATCCTTTGCGTATTTATCCTGGATGTGATGCAGTTCATGCAGCATGATACCGGCAACACGAAGATTATGCCCGGTAATAACGATGTTCTTTGTTGGATGACCGTAATAAAGGTATAGCGAGCCTCGAGATGTTGGTGTTTTGGCATAATTGTGGGTGTGGTAGTAGAATTTATCTCCGTACATCAAAGGGCCTTCGATGTTTGTATTTTGAATTTTAATATAGCCCACAACATCGGTATTGATATTCTCGTATTCTGCAACCTTAACGGAATAGCGAAAATCCTTGGCGTATTGATCAATTTCAGTCCAGCCGTTCATATGGTAACGCAGCTGCTCGAAATCCGCCATGTCTACGGAGTCGGGATCGGAGCTGTCATAGTATATGTTTGCTGCCCGTTTCTGTACGGCTGTCAGGCTTGCGCTTCCATGCAGATACTTATTCAAAAGAATGCTGTCAGCAACGCCGATCACTCCGTCCATGTCGATATCCCCAAGTATGACGGCGATACCCTCAGCCCCATCCGGAAGGGTGATTTCGTCTCCGGTCTTGACAATGCTGCCGTCCGGAAGCGTCTGCCCCACTGTAAGACCCAGAATATAGCCATCATCGGTTCTGTACGGAAGGAGCTGCCAAGCGCCGGTCTTGCACTGCAGGTATGTGTTGTCCCCATAGGCGGATACGCTGCCGTCAGAATTAAGAAGTAGCGCATGATCTTCACTGCAGCTGAAGAAACGGACATCTTCCTTGATATTAAGCCCGACTCCGTCACTGTCGGATGGAATGAGGTGACAGTCGGTATATAGCCGTCCGGAGCTGTCAATGACGGCGGTATGATCTCCGCAGGCGAATATGTCCACAACGCTGCTGATGCTCTTAAAGGGATTGTCCTGTTTGGTGGATAATAGCCTGTTATCCTCGGTTAGGACACAGACAAAATCCGTTCCGCAGGCGATGGAGGTTATTTTTGCTCCGGAAGAGCTTATGGAACTCATATCCGGCAGGCTGCCTACTCCGGTTAGCCTGCCGTCAAAGAGCTTACATACCAGAAAATCACTTCCGGCAGAAAACACGGTGACCGCTCGCAGCTCGTCTGTGCTTCCGTCGGTGGAGAGTACCTTTCCGCTCGCAGTGAGCGCATAAAGAGTGGTATTCGAAGCGGTGATATCGGTGACGTTTTCCCAAGTCTCGGCAATCGCTTTCAGCTCATCGGCGCCGGAGAACAGCACCGTTCCCTGCTTGGTAAGCCCTGCGCAAAAGCCCGGACTGCCAACTATCTTGACCACATCAGCCCAGTCATAACAGTAAGCCTGTCCTTCGTTGCTGCCTATATAGGAAAGCCTTCCGTTGGAGGCCAACCCGAACGAGAGCTTAGCACACGCAAGTACCATTGCACCGGTATCCTTCAGTGAGTTATCTATCTTTGGCTCGGGCGTTGGCTCTTCGGTGGGCGCCGGTGTGGGGGATGAATGAGTGGCCTCGGTTGTCTGAGAAGCCGTGCTGTTCGGAGACGGTGAGGTGTCATCCCCTTGTTTTTTGCATGAAGCCATGGTCAAAACAGCGCAGAGCATAATAATTATGACCAAGGCAAAAGCGATCCTTCTTTTTAGTGTGTTAATGTGTTTCATCTTTCCTCCTTCATTGCTCCTCTCTGCTCACGGCTTTGCAGATGTAAAACCACTCGCAGTCGGAGCAGATATTTATTATCTCGCTTGGAAATATCTTTGTCATGACTAAGGTCTTGATCTCATGCCATGCCAGCGTGCAGCCGTCTGTCAGATTCAGAATACGCAGCAAGTCCTCATCGTATCGTGCAACCTTTTCAGAAAAGATACATCCGGCCGGATTTTCAGCTGTCACATCGACCCTGTTCTTACATGAGCAGCATACGCAATCGGCCTGTTTTTTGAGCGTTACCATCACTGCATCGGTCAAAGAAGCAATGACGGAATTCATGTTCTCAACGAACTCTGCGCTATAGCCCTTGCCGCGAAAGTTTAGCAGGCACATGGCATGATGGGGTCTTAGTACAATATTCATAGAGTGACCTCTGTTGATAGAGCGTTAAGCAGTATACCGGTGCAGTTCGAATCAATGCTTCGATTGCCAATGCATACTGTTTGGTAGTTGCAAATATTATACAACAATTACTGATAAATCTCAAGCATTGGTGTGTCCTGAGAAAAGGTGCATGGAATAAACAGAAAACCGCAGCATATGTGCATAACATATGCTGCGGTCGAATTATCACTAATAATGCGTTAATTCACATTATTTCCTGATGCTGGCAGCGCCCATCTCGATAGCCTGACGGTTCAAGGGAATGAGCTTTGCTTTCTTTTCGCCAAGCTTATAGAGCAGAGCGTCGAGAACGCTGTCGACCTTTACAACATTGGTCGCTTCGAGGAAAGCGCCGAGCATAGCCATGTTCAGTACCTTGGGATTGCCGAGCTGATCCGCAATCTCATTGCAGGGAACATAGTAGACATCGATGTCGGTACGGGTTGCCTTCTTCTCGATGATAGAGCTGTTGATAAAGAGCTTGCCACCGGGATTGACATTGGCCTCAAACTTCTCAAGGGAAGGGGTGTTCATAGCGATAACGCAGTCGGCCATGCTGAGAACGGGGGAAGCGATGGGGTCATCGGAAACGACGACGGAGCAGTTTGCGGTACCGCCGCGCATTTCGGGACCGTAGGAGGGGAGCCAGCTGACATTCCTGCCCTCATACATACCTGCATAAGCGATGAGCTGACCGATGAGCAGAACGCCCTGACCGCCGAATCCGGCGAAAATGTTAGTCAAAACCATTGTTATACCTCCTTGGTGATGTCCTTCTTAACGCCGAGAGGATAATACGGGATCATGTTCTCCTCAAGCCACTTCATGGATTCGACAGGGCTGAGACCCCAGTTGGTGGGGCAGTTGGAGAGGACTTCAACGAGGCTGAATCCCTTGCCCGCGAGCTGGCATTCGAAAGCGTTCTTGATGGCCTTCTTTGCCCTTACGATGTTAGCGGGGCTGTTGACAGCAACACGCTCAATGTATGCGCTGCCTTCGATGGTTGCGAGCATTTCCGCAATGCGGATAGGACTTCCGCAATGATCCTTATCACGGCCGTAGGGGCTGGTGGTGGTCTTCTGTCCAACAAGGGTGGTAGGAGCCATCTGACCGCCGGTCATGCCGTAAATGGCGTTGTTGATGAAGATGGTGGTGATCTTTTCGCCGCGGTGTGCAGCGTGAACGATCTCAGCGGCACCGATGGATGCGAGGTCGCCGTCACCCTGATAGGTGAATACGACCCTGTTGGGATCGGTACGCTTTACGCCTGTTCCGACAGCGGGAGCGCGGCCGTGAGCCGCTTCTATGCTGTCAAGGTTGAAATACTTATAACCGAATACTGCGCAGCCGACGGGAACGATGGCAATGGTGCGATCCTGAATGCCAAGCTCTTCAACGACCTCGGCTACGAGCCTATGAACGATTCCATGACCGCAGCCGGGGCAGTAATGCAATACGGCATCGGTCAGAATAGGGGTTTTCTTAAATACAGTCTGCATAATTAAGCCTCCCAAGTTTTCATGATGTACTCTGCGATCTCCTCGGCGGTGGGCGTATAGCTGCCGGGCTTGCCGAAGAATTCGACGGGCTTGGTTCCGTTTACGGTCAGGCGGACATCCTCGACCATCTGGCCTGCGCTGATCTCAACGGTGACTGCCTTCTTGACGCTGGGCTGAGCCATAACGCCTGCGAGCTCCTTTTCGGGGAAGGGCCATACGGTGATGGGCCTGAACAATCCGACCTTGTAGCCCTTCTTCTCGAGCAGACCGATCGCGCTCTTGCAGATACGGGCAACGGTGCCGTATGCACAGATGATGAGCTCTGCGCCCTCGGTGTTATAAAGCTCCGCACGGGTTTCCTTTTCGCGGATGATCTGATACCTTGCCTGAAGCCTGTCGTTCAGCTCCTGAAGCTCATCGACCTCAATATAGAGGGAGTTTACGATCGCACGGGGGCGATTGCTTGCGGGAGACCAGCCGGTTGCTGCCCAGTCCTTGGCAGGAAGCTCGCGGCTTTCATGCTCATGGAATTCAACGGGCTCCATCATCTGGCCAATGATGCCGTCAGCGAGGATCATTGTAGGGGTGCGGTAGATGTCAGCAAGATCGAATGCATCGTGCATGAGGTCGACCGCTTCCTGAACGGAGGAAGGAGCGAGGACGATGGGATGATAATCGCCGTGTCCGCCGCCGCGGGTCGCCTGGAAATAGTCGCCCTGGGAGGGCTGGATGGAACCGAGTCCGGGGCCGCCGCGAACCATGTTAACAACAACGCAGGGGAGCTCAGCGCCTGCAAGATAGGTCATGCCTTCCTGCTTGAGGCTGATTCCGGGGCTGGATGAGCTGGTCATGCACCTTGCGCCGCTTGCCGCTGCGCCATAGACCATGTTGATTGCGGCAACTTCGCTCTCTGCCTGGAGGAAGCATCCGCCGACTTTCGGCAGGCGCGCTGCCATATACTCGGGTATGTCGTTCTGGGGAGTGATGGGATAGCCGAAGAAGTAATGGCAGCCGGCCTGAATGGCGGCTTCCGCAACAGCTTCACAGCCCTTCATCAATTTCTTTGCCATGTTTATGACCTCCTACTATTCTTTCTCAATCGCAATAACTGCATCGGGGCAGGTCCTTGCGCAGCTGGCGCACGCAACGCATGCCGCAACGTCTGTTATCTCGGCGGGATGATAGCCCTTTTCGTTCAGCCTGTGTTCAGCAAGCACAAGCAGCTGTTTTGGGCACGCACGCACGCAGAGGCCGCAGCCCTTGCAGCGATTCTCATTGATGGTAAATTTGACCATAAGTGAACCTCCTTGATTTGTATGGGCCTTCCTTTAGAAAGCACCACCTAGTTGTCCAAGCTCCATTATAGCACTACTGGCGAAAATGGGAAAGCTTTATTTTAATATATACAACGATTTTTGTAGAAAAATACGCTTTTTTTCAAAATGGGCGGTTAACATGGAAAATGGGCACCCCGCAAAAACAACAAAAATCGGGATGCCCGTTGGAGGGAACTCGACTTGAAGCCACGGAACCTCAAGCCGATGCAACAAAGACGGGATCGGTCTGCCGTCCTTTCCCATCGAGAGAATTAGCCGGTTTAATTATAAGAATAGATACTCGCGCGGTTTTCTGTGCCGGTGTAGTCCTTGACTCTGAGAAGTCTCTCGCTGACTCCGGAGAAGAAGGTACGGAGCATATTGGAAAAGTCCGCTGCTCCCATCGGGTTTCTTTCCTCGAGCCAATGTACAAAAGCGGAGGAGATCATTACAGCCAGGTAGTTTGCCATGCGCTTTGCTTCCTTGCCGGATGTGCTCTGCTGTTCGCAGAAGCTGATGAGCATGGGTTCGAGGGATTCACAGAAGCATTCCCTAAAGGAATTCTGCCCCTCCACGCTGAATGCGCTGCGATAGAATCTCCTGTTCTTGTCGATATAAACGCAGACATCGTCTATGAAGTCCCAAACGCTATGGTACTTTTTTGCGGATGCCGCATCGAAAAACTCCATGTTATAGATATCGTTAACAAGATCAAACTTGTCGCGATAGTGATAGTAAAAGCTCTTTCTGTTGATACCGCAGCTTTCGCAGATGCTCTTTACGCTGATAGAGGCGAAGCTCTTCTCGCTCATCAGCTCCTTCATGGTATCCGCCAACGCTCTTCTCATGTTCATGCTTGAAGTTGACATAGTCTCTCTCCTTTCGTCCTTTCTTGGTGAATGTCCATCAGCTTGGTATGATTATACAGTACAATCCAACAATTAACATCAATCGCAATTAATAGATTGGGCTTATCTTGAATATATTTTGCGAGAGAAAAGGCTCTCCCGCAAGGAAAGAGCCTTTGAACACACGGTTATGATGATCATTCTTCCAGCTTATCCTGAATATCCTGCGTGCTTGAATCGGCATCGGCACTGTCCGACTCGGCTTCAGCCGGAGCGGCAGCATCGACGGAGGAAGAACTGATTTCTGTTTCCGAATCCACCGCCTGACTTCCTGCAGCATTCTGAGCATCTTCAAGCGCGTACTTCTTATTCTCATGCGTTCTCATAAGGATAAGGCCGACGACACCGACAACAAAGAGTAGAATGCTTATCCACTGGGAAGTGGAGAGTCCAAGGAAAATTCCGCGGATCTCATCGTCACGCATAAGCTCTGTGCTGAAGCGTACTATGGAGTATCCAATCAGGTAGACAAACAGCACGGAGAAGGCCTTGATACGCTTCCTTGTGTAAATAAGAAGGATCGCAAACAGGACGAGATTCAGCGCAGCTTCCATAAGCTGTACTGGGAACACAGGGACTCCGACAGGAGCACCGCCTATGGGATTGGTGTAGTAGACGGAGAAGATAGTGTCGCATACCTTGCCGTAGCAGCAGCCTGCAAGGAAGCAGCCAACCCTGCCGATAGCGTGCGCAAGGGGAATGCAGGGCACTATTGCGGCGGCATAGTCGGAAAGGCTAAGTTTCGTTGCCTTTATGTACCATATGCAGCAGAGTGCAGCAAGGATGAAGCCTCCGTAGAATACAAGTCCGCCGGATTTGAAAACTGAAAAGCTTCCGTCCTTGATACAGGCAATTATCTCGGAGAACGAGTAGGTCACAAAGATGTACAGCAGGTACGAACCGAGCACACCCGTGACGATTGCAATGATCGCAATGTTCAAAAGTTTATCCGGATCAAGTCCGGCTTTCTTAGCTCTAAAGTACGAAAACAGAATAGCGACGATGAACGCAAGCGACATCATCAGCCCATAGGTCGGGATCTTCAGCCCGAAAAGCTCTAAATAAGGATACATATTTCCTCCCGATCGATATAGTTTGTTCAGCGTTATTATAACAAAATCAAGCCGTTTGTCAATATGGAATTGGATTTCCGGAGGGAAAAGGCCCGTCGGAATGCGAGATTTGAAGGCATGGTATCAAACATCGGCGGAAAAATGCATATAGAAGCAGGATACCGGCCAATGCAATGCATATGAACCTGCACTTAACCTGCAGAAGGAAAAACTCCAATCTGCGCTTGTTCCACAGTGCCGGCTGCCCATGCGGCATGAGCTGCTTGTGTTTCATGTGACAGTATGCTATAAAGGGATCACCGTAAGTACAGGATAGTTGCTTAGCAGACAAATATAGGTTTTGCAACGGCTGATTCATTCAGCAATATATTTTTTCGTAGGTGTTGACCTTGCACCGAACTGCAATGATATAACGGGTCCGGAAAGGAGGCATGGGATATGACAATAAAGGAATTTGCGCGTCTGTGCGGATGCAATCCTCAGACACTACGGTATTATGATCGCGTGGAACTACTGAAACCGGTTAAGGTAGACGAGTGGTCCGGATATCGATTTTACGACGAGGAGCAAGCCCTGACATTTATCAAGATCAAGAATCTCCAGATCGCAGGATTCACGATTGATGAGATCAAAGGCTTGCTTGACTCGGATAATGATGTGATATTTGAGGCCTTTACAAGAAAGGTGGAAGAGCTGGAAGCCAGACTGCAAAAAATCAAAGAAATACAGCAGTCATATCAGTGCGAAATGAGTAAAATGAAACAAATGCTAATAGACATGCAGAAGCAAGTCTCGAAAGCGATGCAGGATTATGACCCTACGGAGGAATTCGGAATCGACAGGGAGCATTACAGCGGCATAGTTGGCAATGTTTGCCAATTATTTGAAGGCCTTATCTCAAAGGCTGACAGTTCCGATTTCGATTTTACCGAACACCCGGATGGCGATGACTCTGAGGAAGAAATGGTCTATTTGGATTCTCTGAATAACCCGGAGTACGAGGTCATCTATGAACAACATGGCTGGAGCTATGTAAAGGATTTTTTTGAAGAATTGCCCGCTCTTGATGAAAGCAGGGAATACGCCCTGAACTTTGAAGTCATCGAAGATAAGGTCAATAACACCGCATTTGCCAATACTATTCTGGGAATGCTGATAGACAGGGAGCCCGGCAAAAAGATGATGCTCGGCTGCAATGTAACTTTCTCAAAGGACGGAACCAATCATTTCTGGCTGTTGAGACTTCGTGATTAGTTTATAGGCATCGGGATATCGAATTATCAAAAACCCGATGCCGTAATCTGCGATAATAGCATTAATCTCGCTTCCATGTCCGAGATTTATCCTGCTTACTATGTACGAAAAAGCCAATAGGTGAGGAGACAGCTGCCTTTTTGTAAACGAGCAGCGGCAAGCGGCTCCATTCATCATGCATTTAGAAAAGCCTCACGCCTTGTGAAGGCTTTTTTGCTACATAAATCCGCTTCCTAATGCCAAATCTATTATCATGTCAAAAAAGCAAAAGCGGGAAGAAAAAGAGATCAGCCGCAGACTGAGCCTGATAGAGAAAACGCTTGAAATCATTTGCGTCAAGCTCGAGCGAAGCCATTTCTATGATTACATGGAATATGTGTCGAACGAGAAGCGCATATTCATGCGTTCGTTTCGTGTCGGAATACTAAAGGGCATAGGTTCAGCAATCGGCTTTACGCTGCTGGGTGCGCTGGTCGTGTATATACTGCACCTTCTGGCGCAGAGCAACCTGCCGTACATTGCGGATTTTATTTCCAATATTATTGACATCATAGAGAGCAAATAGGGAGGCAATCATGCTTGAAACAAGGGCTTATGAGCTGGCTGAGGCGGAGACAAGGGATTCAAGGTGGGGCTATTCTCCTTCACGCCTTATCGGAAGGCTTTCATCGAAATACAGGTCGTTTCTTAAGCGCATCCGTGCCTCGGATAACGGGACGGATATAATGACAGAGCTTTATGTCAACGAGTTCTATAGAATAGAAAAGCAGCTGCGTTTGCTCGCTGCTGCGCACGCTCATGCAAAAAAGAAAAGGCTTCCAATGTGCTGCGGAACTGATTCGCCCAGAGCGTTGATGCTGTGCCGTGAGCTGGTAATGCTAACCGATGCAGCCATAGATGTCAATTCGCTTGGAGTATTCTTTGAAGCATACCAAAAAGCTCAAACGCTCAGGCTGAAAGAGGTGGAATTGATTGAGACCATGCTCCGCATTGCGCTGCTTGAGTGCATAGATGCGGCCACAAACTCAAGTTCGGATTCAGCGGAGCGTGCGGCAGGGCTTCAAAGGGCGCTTATCTCACTCGACAGAATAGGGGATGCGGATATGGAGGCGGCGATAAAGGCGATAAACCGCGTTGATCGTCTGCTGACGGAGGATAGAGTCTATCGAGCAATGGATGAGACCACCCGACACCGATACCTTTCGGAAACGGCCGGATTGGCTGAAAAATGCGGAAGAACGGAGATAGAGATCGCCCAAAAGGCTTTGGAGCTTGCAGCCCGTCAAAGTGGCTTTAAGGGTCATGTGGGGTATTATTTGATTGATGACGGAAGGTCTGAACTGATAAAATCGCTCGATAAGCGCACAAGGGTCTTCAGCGTCGGAAATGAAGTAAAGCTTTCGTTGATGATAATAGCTGAAACAGCGCTGCTTATCGCGGCGCTTATTCCGGCATTTATGGAAAGCACGGTTTCAGGACTTCTTCTGATAGTTCCGCTTGCGCTGACGGCGCACAGTGTAACTGTAAATATCCTTTTGCGCATCATAAAGCCTAAGCCGCTGCCGAGGATAATTCCAAGCAGCGAACAGCTGAGCGACAATAAGACGCTTGTATGCGTTCCGGTGCTGATCGTGAATGAAAGCTCCCTATGTGATGCCATAGACACACTTGAAATGCATTATCTCGCCTCGCGAAGAGACTGTAGATGCGGCGTGGAGTTCTGCGTACTTGGAGATTTCAAGGATTCAGATGCGAAGGTTGAAAATGGTGAAGCGGAGCTTCTAAGGAAAGCAAGGCGGCTCATAGGTGGGCTCAACAGAAAATATGGAGTGGATGTTTTTCATTATCTTCACAGGAAGCGCAGTTTTGCGGAAGCGGACGGCATATATATGGGGCATGAACGCAAGCGAGGCGCAGTCAATGCCCTGCTTGAGCTGATCAAGAACGGAAAAAGAAAGCAGTTCTGCTGCGTTCATCCGGAATTCAAAAGCGATTTTAGATATCTGGTCGTGCTCGACGCCGATACCGTCATGCCGTCAGGGGCGCTTCTGAAGCTTATCGGAACGATGCTTCATCCGCTCAATCGTGCTGAATTCGCAGAAGGAGAAAATAGACCTAAGAGGGGGTATTCCATAATAGCGCCGCGTATGGCATCCACTGCAAGGTCGGCCTCCGCAAGCAGGTTTGCGGAGCTGATAAGCGGTGAGCCGGGTATGAGCCCCTATAACAATGCGGTGTCCGATTTTTATCAGGACGTATTTGGCGAAGGCTGCTTCGGCGGCAAGGGAATTATCGACATCGATGCATTCATGGCGGCATCGGAGGGCATGATACCCGATAACACTGTGCTGAGCCATGATATGCTCGAAGGATGCCTGACTCGTGCGGGCTTTGCAGAGGATATCATGCTGTATGACGGCGAGCCGTCAACGTTCCTTGCTTGGTGGAAGCGCAGGCATCGCTGGCTGCGCGGCGATTTTCAGCTGCTGCCATATCTTTTTGGAAAGCTTGGGGATGGGCTTTCGCCGTTGTCAAAGTACAAGACAGCGCTCAACATGCTGAGCGGACTTGGCAGCATCGCACAGTTCGCTGCAATCTTCGCAGGATGTGTTTTCGGTCTGCCGATGCTCACCGGACTTGCACTGCTTGCTTTCTTCATCGACCCAATAATCGGATTTATCTCGGCATTTGTGACTGCGTTCACAGTGCATCCGGTTTGGAGGCAGCTGGTACTGCTGATAAGGCGAAGAGTTCTTGAACTGATAACACTGCCTTATGCATTTGCCCGTGATCTCGATGCGGTGCTGCGGAGTCTTTTCCGAGTGCTGTTCTCACACAGGCATATGCTTGAATGGCAGACGGCGGCGGCAAGCAGCGTAAAGTGCAGAAATCCGGGCGATTATTATAAGAAGATGTGGATAACGCCTCTTTTCGGGCTTCTTCTTATTGCCGCCTTCATTTTTAGAATGCTTGGACTCCTGCCGTCCTTGTATCTTTCTGCAGTATGGGGAGCTGCGCTTCTTTCAGCACCTGCTATCGTAAGCTCGCTTGACAAAAAACGCAGGGAATATGTATTTACCGCCGAGGAGCGGAGGTTCCTGACTGACTGCGCAAGACTGACATGGAGATTCTTTGAAACGACCTGCACCGCTGAAACGCATTACCTTCCGCCGGACAATTATCAGGAGGAACCGTATAAGGGCAGCGCACCGCTGACATCGCCGACCAATATCGGCATGGCGCTGTTGGCTGCGGTGTCGGCAAAGGATCTGAAGATAATCAGCGTATCCCAAATGATTGAGTTCATCGGGCGAATAACATCATCGCTTGAACGCATGGAGAAGTGGAGGGGACAGCTGTTTAATTGGTACGATATAGGTTCACTTGCTGGATTAAAGCCGCGCTTTGTTTCGTCGGTGGACAGCGGAAACCTGTATGCAAGCCTTATCGCTGCGGCGGAAGCGGTGCGTGAGGAGAATGATACAGAACTTGCCGAAAGACTCGACAGCCTTGCCGACGCCATGGACTTTTCTCCGCTTTATGATGAAAGCAGGAAGCTTTTCCACATCGGCTTGAACTTCGAGGAGGGCAAGCTAACGCCTGCGCACTATGACCTTCTGGCTTCGGAATCAAGGCTCATGAGCTTTGCGCTCATTGCAGGCGGAAAGCTTGACGCCGAACATTGGTTCAGACTTTCAAGGCTCATGTGCGAGCCGATGGGAGCAAGAACGCTCAAAAGCTGGAGCGGCACTATGTTCGAATATTTAATGCCGCTTATCCTGATGGAGACGGTTCCAAACAGTCTGCAATTTGAAATCTGCCGTAATGCGGTCCTGGTCGAGCAGCTCACATGCCGCGGAAACAGGCCTTGGGGGGTCAGTGAATCGGGCTATTATGCCTTCGATAAAAATCTGCTGTATCAATACAAGGCTTTCGGGAACCCCTATCTGGGACTTGAATTTTGCAGAAGCCTTCCTTCTGTCACGGCTCCCTACGCTTCCATGCTTGCACTGCAGATCGAGCCTGCTGCGGCGGCAAAGAACCTTATGGAGCTTGAAAAAATGGGAGCGATAGGGGAATTCGGCTTCTATGAGGCGGTGGACTTCGATAAGAATCGTATCGGGGACGCAGCGTATAAGCTCGTTCAAAGCTTTATGGCCCACCATCAGGGGATGTCTCTTTGTGCGCTGGATAATGCACTTGCAGGAAATGCCCTTTCCAAACGCTTTATGCGCCTTTC
Organism: uncultured Clostridium sp.; assembly: GCA_900542285.1. Lineage (GTDB taxonomy): Bacteria > Bacillota > Clostridia > Christensenellales > CAG-138 > PeH17. The sequence goes on along the minus strand of UQNF01000006.1, from coordinate 31,841 downwards.
AGGAGTCCGAGCCAATGAGCAGCTCCTCTTTGAAAATATGCCGATGGATCCAATAAAGCTTGTGACATATGAAAGCTGCATCGGAAAGGAAAGCGTGAAAAATGTCCGCCGGAGCTATGCCGTCAGCACCCGCGGCGCAATGCTGTCCAACGGCAGCTATTCCGTATACATAGATGAAAACGGAAGGGGCTTTTCCAAGCTCGATCGCTTCATGCTTACAAGGTTTGACAGGACTCTGCGTGCAGAAAACGGAATTGAATTCTATGTGAAGAACGGGGACACCGTCTTTTCCTGCGCAGGGGAGCTGACAGCCGACGCCGGGACCGCATGTCTTTCATCAAGGCATGGAGCCATCAAAACGGAACTCAAGGTCATGGTTTCGGCAGAGCGAAACTGCGAGATAAGAAGGCTAAAGCTCGTCAACTGCGGAAAAACGGAATACCTTGTGGAGGTGGGCATATTTGCAGAGACAGCGCTGGAGCAGAGAAGCAGCTATGATGCTCATCCTGCCTTTGCACGGCTGTGCACGGACTGTTCCTTCGAGGACGGAAGCGTCCTATTCCGCTGCATTGAAAAGCCGGATAGACCTGAAAGGTATGGTTATTTCCATGTGGTTTCTCCCGGTGGGACCGAATTCTGCTGTGACGGTAAGCTTTCTCCCGGCAGGCTCACGGCAAGAGCGGACTCAATGTTTCGTCCACTCGCAGGCCACTGCGTCAGCGAACCGATAGAGCCGTATTTCACAGCACGAACCAAGCTTGTACTTAAACCGGGCGATGCACAGGAGGTGATCCTTATCTGCGGCATATCGTCCGGCAGGAAGGCGGCACTCGACGCAGTCAAGCAGCAGCGGCTGCACCTGTATAACGCACAGGAGCTTTGCTCGCTCTATTCAGGTGCAAGTCTTCGTGCGCTTAATATGGATTCCGCCATGTTCGCGGCAGCGCAGAATATTGCCCATGCGATAATGAACGGAAGCGTTTATGGAAATGGAGACGTTCGAAGCGAACTGTTTGGCATCGGAAACCTATGGAAGTACGGCATTTCCGGCGATAACAGGATTGTGCTTCTCTCTGTAACGGAGGATGAGGAGCCGGGAAGCATTAGAAGAGCTTCCGGAATTTTCAAATGGCTGAAGGATGCCGGACTGGATTTTGACCTGATAATTATTGGCGAGTATCCCAATGAGTACGCAAACAGGCTGAAGCGCAGCATTGAGGACTCGGTAACCGATCTTGAGTGTACGCTGCTTAATGCATACGATCTAAGCAAAGCTGAGAGAGATTTTCTCCGCTGCGCTTCCGCGCTCTGCTTTGACGGCTGTGCGGAGGTTATTGAGTTCTGCGGCGGAGAGGATAGGAACAATGCGCTGACAAAAACGCTTGGGATCGCTGCACTTCCCGATATGGCTTCCAAGCCGTGCAGGACTGAAGAGCTTTTATTCTTCAACGGCCATGGCGGCTTTAACGAAGCAGGCGAGTATGTGGTGCGCATTTCCATGGGGAATAATACGCCGCTGCCGTGGAGCAATGTTATTGCGAGTGAAAGCATCGGGACGCTCGTGACGGAGTCGGGCGGAGGCTATACCTTTGCGGAAAATGCAAGGCTTGGGCGCATAACTCCGTGGTCGAATGACGCCGTATCGGATGCTTCCGGCGAACGTATCTTTGTGCTCAGCGACGGAAAGAAGCTTGAGATAAAGCGTGCCGAGGGGCGGACGGTCATTCATGGCTTTGGATACTCGAGCTATAAGGTGCAGTCCGATGAACTGTCCCTCTGCCTGACCGAGACGGTGGACGGAAACAGACCGATAAAATACTATTGTCTTTCCATAGAAAATCCGGGAAGCGAACGCAAGATAGATATTCTGCTGTCGTTTGATTTCCAGATCGGGCCTGATTGGAGGATGGACGGCAAGCTGACGAAGCGTCACCAATGGGGAATCAGCATTCAGAACATATTTGATGGTTCTGATGACAGCGGCAAAGCGGCATTCCTTGCGCTCAAGTCAGGCGGTGAGCTTACCGATTGCAGCCGTAATGAGATAATAGTCTGCACAGACATAAAGAATGGTAAATCGGAGCTTATCTTCCTGCTCGGCATGGACTATCCGTGTATGCTTGATACACTTATCGATGAGGCAGACTATTATGCCGCACTGAGATGGCATTCGGAGTTTACAAAGGAAAAGCTCGAAGTGATCACCGTAAAAACCGACTGCCCGGAGTTTGATATCATAGTGAATAAACGACTGCTGTATCAGGTATACGCATCGAGGCTCATAGGACGAACGGGTTTTTATCAAAGCGGCGGTGCATTCGGCTTCCGTGATCAGCTTCAGGATGTGCTGGCGCTGCTGGTAACAGATCCGGAGTGCAGCAGGAGTCATATCATGAAGTGTGCTTCAATGCAGTTTGAGCATGGCGATGTGCTGCACTGGTGGCATGAAGTTCCCGGACGTGACGGGATGCAAATAATGGGTGTACGCACTACCATAAGCGATGACAGGCTCTTCTTGCCGTACGCAGCCGCGGAGTATGTCAGTACGACAGGAGATTATTCACTGCTCGATGAAAAAGTGAGCTTTCTTGAGGAAGTGGAGCTCCCGAACGGCAAAAGAGATATTTACTGCACGATGAAACATTCGGATGTCGCTATGAGCATGTATGAACATTGCCTTAAGGCTATTGAATGCTGCTTCCGATTTGGGCAGAATGGACTTCCGCTCATGGGAGGAGGGGACTGGAACGATGGTATGGACCGTGTCGGAGACGGCGGCGAGAGCGTGCTGCTGGCGTTTATGCTGATGGTATGCATTGAAGCCTTCATTCCTATCTGCGAACGCCGCGGCGATGAGGCACATGCCGCACTGTATAGAGATAAGCTTGAAGAGCTTCGCAAAAGCATTGAAACGCATGCATGGAACGGTTTGAGCTATGCCCGTGCCTTCTATGGCGATGGCGAATGCTTGGGCGGCAGAGAGTTTGTGGACTGCGCATGCGCATGCTTCTCGGTGTTCGCCGATGCAAAACACAAGGCGGAGGCATTCGACACCATGATTGAGAGGCTCGTTGATGAGGATACAGGGCTCATTAGGCTTATTTCAAAGAGCTTTTCGGAAAAGGATGGGGAGCATGAGGTGGGCTATATCAGGGGATATCTTCCCGGTGTGCGTGAAAACGGAGGACAGTATACCCATGCTGCGGCGTGGAGCGTAATTGCCGCGTGCCTGCTCAACAGAGGCGATACTGCGGATGCGCTGTTCAGGCTGATAAACCCGGTGGAGCACGGAAAGCCTGAAAGGATAGCCGCTTACCGAGGAGAACCCTATGCGGCAGCCGGTGACGTGTATTCGGCGCAGAGAGTACGCGGTCATGCGGGCTGGACATGGTACACCGGTGCGGCAGCGTGGCTCTATCGGGCTGCAACAGAGTACATTCTTGGACTTAAAAAGCAGGGTAACGTTCTTACGATAAGACCCTGCACGGCTATGCAGGGATTTAGTGTCGAATACCGATTTGGAAAAACGCTATATCGGATAACGGCAAAACGCTCAGAGAACTATTGTCTTTCGGAAAACGGAAGGAGTGCTGAGAAAATCCTGCTGTGTGATGACGGAAAACAGCATGATATAGAGGTATTCTATATCTGACGATGGATTCTCTTCAGCTCGAAACCCAAGCTGTGCTCGGTATTGCCGTTCATGGCGGAAGCGATCAGCTCAGGCTCGGAGATTATCCCGAGCCTGTTGAGATTTTTGTCCAAAACCAGCACGAGGTTGTACCCGCTTCCGGAAAGCATTGCCAGTGCTTCACGCACGCTTGTTCGATCGCTCATAGCCGCCGCTCTTATCTCCAGTGCGCCGCCCGCACGAAGCCGTGCGTCTGCTTCAAGTCTCTTCTTCATCCTGTTCATTCCAAGCCGTTTCCTTTCGCCAAGTGCGGATATGACGATGAAAAGCCCTGTTATTATCGGAAAAACTGCGGCCGCATCGGCGAGGCCTTTTGCAGTCAGGAGCAGCAAAGTTCCAACGGAGAACAGGCAGCCGCCAAACACACATCCGGCAGCGGAGAGGAGCCTAATCGCTTTTGAATGTTCAAACCGCTTCTGAAGGAATGCTTCCGACAGCCGCCCTCCGTCGAGCGGAAGCACAGGGAGCAGATTCAGTGCCGCTATCCCGAGGTTGAAGGAGACGAATCCCTCGAGATGAGCGGCACTGTTCGGCGCAAACGTTTCGATCGCTGCGCCGCTCACACAAAGCAGCAGGCTGGCAAGAGGACCTGCTGCGGCGATCGCTGCGCTGTCAAGCGGCGCTGAAGGTTCACGCATCAGCCTTGCCACGCATCCAAATGGCTGAAGCTCTATCGATGAGATACGATACCCGAGCCTGGAAGCGGTAAAGGAATGAGCAAGCTCATGGATGAGCAGCGAAAAACAGCATACACAAAAGCTGCCGAGTCTTCCGAACGCTGCCATGACCGGGATAAGCAGCAGCACCGGAAGCGAGCAGCGGATCTCTGTGCTGCGGACGCTTGCTATCTTCAATCAGCCAACCTCCGCTTCCACACCCAGAAATTTGAGAGGATCGATGGGCCTGCCGCGCTCAAGCACCCTTATGCATAGAAAATCGCTGTATAGCCTGCCTATGGTGCTGTTCTGAAGAAGCGGCTGTCCGCGTTCAACCGAAATATCGGTCAGGCCATAATAGTAGACCTCAATATCGTTAGGATGGCTCACCGCAACATATCCTCCGAGGCTTTCGTCTACAGATACGCTTTTGACTGTGCCGGGGAGGATCGACGAAACCTCCGTGCCGGCAGGAGCATAAAGTTTCGCGATAAGCGTTGAGTCATCCTCGATCGCTCCGTCAAAGACAAGCGGATGGATTGGGGAGTCGCTTGGAGAAAAAACCTCGATAATGGACGGAAGCTGGACAAGCCTGAGCCTTCCGAGAGTTTGTTCAGCATCGTCCCTTTCCGCATCATCTCCCTCGGTGTTCTGAAGCTCCCGCATCGCAGAGACTATGTCTGCGGCATTATCGCTTCCGATCACCTTGATCACGAACATCAGCATGAATACCGCCGTGCAAATGCCAAGAAGCATGAGCTGCAAACCTCCCTTTGAAAGGCGTCGGGAGTTCTTTTTGCTGCGTGAAACAGCATTTGCTCCCCCCGGACGGGTACAGGGCAGCGCACTGCTCCTTACGCCTGAATATTGAGTTGTAAAATTGCATCGGGATGAACCTCTGTTCATATTGAACCTCCGTATAGTTATAATTAAGGATATTCACGGGATGAGCGGATATTGACAAATACGGTGTTTGGATTTAACATAACAATTGATATAAAAACACCGAGATTGATACAATTTAATTATTCCTCCGCCGATTTTGCCGCTTGAGGGGTAAGTTGGCGTTTGAGGGGTAAGTTGTGAGAGTCGGGTCGTCCCGGCTGTTTTTATCGGTAGAAATGTTCATACATCGTCGGTATAATTGACGGCGAGAAACACGAAACTGACGGAGGTGAAAACATGGCTTATGAAGAAGAGAACATCGTTCAGGAATGGCTGGATTATCTTAAAGACCTGAATGTTGAAACAAAGAAGATGTTCGGTTGCTATTGCCTATACTGTGATGGTCAGGCTGTCGGCTGGATTCATGACAGTGTTTTGAGCTTGCGAGAAGTTGGGTTGGATTATTTGCCAAAAGACATTAAGAGGCCGAGCAAAGAGGACAAAATACAAGAACTTGTTATTCCCCTTGATTATGCAAATGCTGACTGGCTACCCAAAGCAGTACAGGATACAGCAGATATAAGAAAAAGGCAGAGATAAAACCCTTTTGATGAGGTACCCGCCATGAAGCAAATCACAAATAAAGAATACGAAGAGTGGCAGAAGTACAAAGCGGAGAAAGTAAAGGGCCACGTCCTGCTTCCGGATACCGTCCGGTTCATCTGCGAGGCCAACGGCTATGACGCAGAAAAGATCGGTCAGCACTTCCTTGAGATTCTGCCGAAGATCTGCCCGCCTGAAGAGAGATAGCATACTGCTGATCTCTTGCAAAGATGTTTATGCTGGTGGAAATGTTCATCTTTCTCTGGTATAATCCAATTCAAATCCAACGAAAGGGGTGATCACATATGAAAAACAATCGTGTATGGAGGGCCCACGAAACTTGACCCTCCAATAAAAAACTGGAGGATTCATAATTTGAAAGAAAAAGCCCGTGTTATAGGACACACCAGCCTGTTTAATGAACAGGCACTCTCGTTGGAAAAGTTGTTAAATGAACTGCAATATCCGGACCACATTGAGAAGGTTGTAAAAGAAAAGCTGGAAAAGCCGGATATTGCTGAAATCGCAAGCATCGCCTATTCGGGCGAAGGGTTCGATTATCCACTATGCAAGAGGATGCCTCTTACAAGACTTGCAGTCGTGACTTGGCTGTTACAGAAGACGTATGGAGAGTATAAGGCAATAGGGGTTGCTGATGATATTATCTTCGAGACCTTTAGAGATGTTACGCTTCGTGCTACCCTGTATTATCAGAAAACAGAGAAGGTCGGAATAAGTAAGGAAGATGTCATTTGGTTTCGCCACTTAATGAATGTCAACATGTTCAAAGTTGGAGTTTTGCAATTTCAGCCTTTTGAAATGATTTATCTTGATGAAGAGACTATTGGCTAGCAATATATGACTTTCTCAAAAGAGCAAAAACTATCGCTACCAAATGGAGCACCGGTAATCAATTGTCATATTCAGCGCAATGCTGATCTTTCGTCGGATCGGGTAACAGCGTCGTTGCAGGATGCAAAGGATTTCTTTATGCGGGTATTCCCGAAAAAGCAGTTTCAAGCATTCCTGTGTTACAGTTGGTTGCTCTATCCGCAAATGGCCAAGAGACTTTCTCCGGAGTCAAGGATCAGGAAATTCTATCAACTGTTTATGATTATTGGCGAATGCAACGATTCTGAGCAAGCGATAGAAAATCTATTTGCCGACGGAAAACGCAAGAGGCTGCCACAGATGAGTTCACTTCAAAAAATGGCCATGGATCATCTGGATTGGTTCGGCTTTGCTTGCGGGATTATCAAATGGAATAACAACTAAACAGAAAAACGCCTCCGAGCCGATGTGGTTCAGAGGCGTTTCTGCGTCTATGGGGTTATACTTTAATCTCAGTGCCGTCCTTGAAGGTCACCCGGATGTCATCCTTGCTGTGAACGGTGATGTAGTCCACCATCGCCAGCCAGTCGGTTTCCCGGAATTCCGTCAGCGGCTCACGGCTCCGCAACTCCTGTAGGTAGGTTTCGATCTGGTGCCTTCTGGCCGTGCGCTCGGCAATCAGGTCAGTGACCTTGGTGTGTCTGTCCTTGGCCTTATCGAACCGGGCTACCAGACCGTCGTACCGTTTTTGGTATTCAGCCTGATCGAGGGCAACGTGAGCGTTTTCTTTGATGCACTCCTCGATGAGCTCGGCAGCAATGTTTATCTCTGCTTCCAGCTCGGTCAATTCTCCCTCAAGGGCTGTGGTATCGAGACTCCTTGAAAGGATCTGCTCGTATATGGCTATAAACTGTTCCTTCTGATCGATCACCTGATTGGCGGCCCGGAGGAACAGTTCTTTTATTTCATCCTCGGTGAGTGTCGGGGTGGCGCATTTCTGACCGTCGAACTTGTGATTGCACTGCCAGATGACCTTCCGGTAGGCGTCGTTGCTGTGCCAGACCTTCGGCCCGTACCAGCTGTCGCAGTCTCCGCACTTGACCTTGCTGGAGAAAATACTGACCGAGCTCTTGCGGTTCCGGCCCTTTTTGCGGGTGGCCATCAGGGTCTGCACCATCTCGAAGGTCTCCGGATCGATAATGGCCTCGTGGTTGTCCTTGACGTAGTACTGCGGGATTTCGCCCTCGTTGGCCTTTTTCTTCTTGGTCAGGAAATCGACCGTGAAGGACTTTTGCAGCAGCGCATCGCCCTTGTACTTTTCGTTTGTGAGGATGCTCTTGATGTTGCTGGGGTTCCAGTGGTCCTTCCCACCGGGTGAAGGAATGCCTTCTTCGGTCAGCGTCCGTGCAATCTGGAACGGCGACTGACCTTGCAGGAACATTCCATAGATGCGTTTGACCAGCTTGGCCTGTTCCGGGTTCACCACGAGGTTGTGGTCAGGCCCCATGTCGTAGCCCAGAAACCGATTGAACGGGACTGTGACCTTGCCGTCTGCAAAACGTTTCCGCTGGCCCCATGTGCAGTTCTCGGAAATGGATCTGGACTCTTCCTGTGCCAGTGAGGACATGATCGTGAGCAGCAGCTCGCCCTTGCCATCGAAGGTCCAGATGTTTTCTTTCTCAAAATAGCACTCCACGTTGTGTTCCTTCAGGGAGCGGATGGTGGTAAGGCTGTCAACTGTGTTTCTGGCAAAGCGGCTGACCGATTTCGTGATAATCAGGTCGATCTTGCCGTCGAGGGCGTCGGCCACCATGCTTTTGAAGCCCTCACGCTTTTTGGTGTTCGTCCCGGTGATACCCTCGTCGGTATAGACACCGGCGAACTCCCAATCGTCCCGTCCTTGGATGTAGTTGGTATAGTAATCGACCTGCGCTTCGTAGCTGGTCAGCTGCTCCTCGTTGTCGGTGCTGACACGAGCGTAGGCCGCCACACGTCGCTTCTTGGTGCTGTTGATCGGTGCCGCCGTGAAGCGTGACAGCGTCGCCGGTATCGTGGTTACGGATTTGGCCATTTCTTTTCGCTCCTTATTTTCTTGATTCTCTCACTCATTGCCTCCCTGCGCTCGTCTGTCCAAGCGGCCTTCATGGATTCTCTGGCTTTTTCTCGTCGTTCCTCGGTCCAAGGAGTGCCGTGCCGCTTATCCAAGAAGTCTCTGGATTCGGTGTGGCCGTCCCGGAAATGGAATGTAACCGTGTGGTCGAGGATTGTAGCGTTTTCAATCTGGGCGTCCATCGCAGCCTCATCGAACTCGTCAAGGCCGAGAACGTCGGTCACCAGCCGCTTCATGGTCTCGTCCCGGATGCCGGGGTTGTGGCACTGAGCCTTCGGGCCGGTGCAGTACCAAGACCGTGTTGGGGTGCCGTCCTTGCGCTTTCCGGATTGGCAGCGGTAATTCGCACCGCAGCAGCCGCATTTGATGAAGCCGGTGAATTCGTAGAACAAGTGTCTGTTTGGATTAGTATCCTTTCGCTTGTGTCGTTCTCCCCAGAGCTTTCTCCGCTCGTCTGTCCACCAGTCGGTCTTGGCGGTAGACTGCCATTTGGTCGTGACCTCGTGGCCGTCGTAGAAGCGGAAGGTCAAGGTGTCGTCTCCGATGACGATAACCTCCTCGATCTGCTGGCTGAAAGCGTCCTCATCATATTCTGCAAGGCCCAACACCTCGGCAGTGGTGTTCTGGAGCATCTTCTCCGGTATGTTTTTTGAAGGGCAAGCTGACGCACCTTTCTGGCTTTTCGTCTGGCAGGTCCAGATGTAGTAAACCTCACCGGCGGTGTTTCGCTTTCCACTGTGGCGGTAGTGCTTGCCGCAGCAGCCACAGGTAATCTTGGTGGAGAAGGCTGAGAGCTTCAGCGACTTGTTTCCAAAGGGGCCGAGGTCCCGTCTGCGCTTGAACTCTGCTTGCACTGCTTGCCACTCGTCCATCGGAATGATGGCTTCGTGAGTGTCCTCGACGAAGTACTGTGGAAGCTCGCCGTAATTCTTTCTGCGGTGTTTGGTGATGGGGTCTTCGCAGTACTCCTTCTGGAAAAGCATGTTCCCGGTGTAGGTGATGTTTGTCAGGATGACCTTCACATTGGAGTCCATCCACGGCTTTCCCTGCCGGGTATAAATGCCTCGGTCCATCAAGGCCCTGCCAATCTCAATCCGGGATGCGCCTTTCATGTACTCGGCATACATCCAGCGGATGATCTCAGCTTCCTCCGGTATGATGACCAGCTTGTCGTCCTGCCACTCATACCCGAAAATGCTGAACTTGCCGTTGGGAATGCCTTGCTTGAACCGCTTGATCGTACCCCATTTGACGTTTTCTGAAATGCTGCGGCTTTCTTCCTGTGCGAAGGAAGCAAGGATGGAAAGCATCAACTCTCCGTCGCCGCTCAAGGAATTGATGTTTTCCTTCTCGAAGCGCACCTCAATGCCGAGGTCCTTCAGGTGCCGGACCGTGTTCAGAAGGTCCACGGTGTTCCTCGCAAACCGCTGGATCGACTTGGTGAGGATGATGTCGATGTTTCCGGCTTCACACTCAGCCAGCATGCGGTTGAACTCATCACGCTTTTTGGTGCCGGTGCCGGAGATCCCGTAATCCGCAAAAACGCCAGCATATTCCCATTCGGGGTTCTTCTGAATCAGTGCGCTGTAATAGCTCACCTGTGCAGAAAGCGAGTGCTGCATCCGCTCGGATTCCATCGACACTCTGGCGTAGGCAGCGACTCGCTTTCTTGTTTTCAGAACTGGCAGTTTTCGCTCGATTTTCTCTACTGTTTTCAATGAAATCCCTCCTTCCGGTAGTGTCTATATATCACTCTAAAAGGCCGGAATATCAAGCGTTTTCCGATAATAATGTACCCAAATATGGCCGGTATTTTTCGAGCAGAATTGTATCAATTTCAGCGTATTCCTCCTCGGTGATCAGGCCCTTTTCGAGCATGGATTTCGCCATTGAAATCGCTGCGTGGTAAAGCATATCGTTGTGAAGCTCCTCCTTGCTCATCAGGCATCACCGCCTTTGAACCGGGCTGCAATATAACAGCCGTGGGAGCAGTACTTGCGCTTGGCGTTTCCATAGGCCGTGAACTCCTTCCCGCACTCTGGGCAGGTAAAGGTATAAACAGCCTTCTGTTTTACGGCCTCCGGGTGAGCGTTCCACCATGCCGTCCGGCACTCCGGACAGCAGAACTTCTTCTGTTTACGTCCGGGGAGCTGGATCAGGACCTTTCCGCAGTTCAGACAAAGCTGCGTGGGGACCTCTGCAAGGCTGTGTCTCTCTGCCTTTTCTCCGGCGAGACCGTGGGAGCGGCAGTAGGCTTTGACGCTGTCCTTTGATAATCCGACGCTGTTGGCAATCGCCGTATATCCGAAGCCCTGATGACGCAGGGCCGTTATCTTTTCTCTTTGCTCGTTGGTCATGAGATTGTCCTCCAGTCCGAGAGGGGTTCCTCTCACTACCCACTGGAGGGAATCGACCGGTTTGAACGAAAACGGGCATAAAAAAAGAAGGCCCACCCGGGAATCCCAGATGAGCCATCCGCATTATTTCCTGTATGTTCCTCCAAGTGCCGCGATCGTCAGGGGCCCGGCCTTGCCATCGACTTCGAGACCGGCTGCTTTCTGATACGCTTTGACCTTGGCTTTCGTTTTGGAAAGGTAGTTCTTGTTTGTGACCGTGAGCCCGGTGAAGCCAGCCGCATTGAGTAGCTTCTTTAGCTCACAGACATCCTCGCCCTGGCATCCGTATCGGAGCGCGCGGGTGAAAACAAAGCCTTCAGGCGGCTTGGGCTCCGGTTCCGGATTACCTTCAATCTCCCGGACTTCCTCCTCGGTCCAGAAAGGCGGCCTGCCGTATGCATTCCATGTATTACCTGTGAGCGGGAGCTTGACCACGCCAGCGTCACGGCCTCTCGCTTCGATTACATTGAGATCTGTATCGACCACATATCCGATATGTGTCGCCTTACCGGTCTTGTCAAGCTTGAACACGAAGTCGCCGACGCGGAGCCTGTTGCGTTCGATCTTAGCGCACATGCTGTAAAGGCCCTGCGCAGCGAGATCATATCTGAGAAAGTGCTTGACGTTCTGGAGCCAATACATGCCCAGACCTGAACAGTCGAAAGCGCGGAGAACGTCGCCGTAGCCTGCGGCCACCTGTCTGCGCCAGAAAGTGATCGCCCTTCTCGCATTTGTATCGGACGTCTCTCTCTGCCTGATCCAAGCCTCGTTGACCGCTGGACCGAGCTGGCCCTGCGCTCCCCAGACATAGATGGAATGGTTGTCTACCTGCTCTTGCAGATAAGTGAGAAACTCTCTGAGATTATTCGTCTTCAGCATCTTTGTCATCCTCCGTTTCAGTTTCGTCATTCGTTTCGGTATCTTTTTCCTTTTCAGCCCGGTTGTGGAGCTGTTCAAGCACGGCTTTCAGCTTTTTGGGGACCGGAAGCCCGAGATATGCCGCGTTCTCAATCAGCGAGACACCCTCGTTTGAGATATAGAAAAAGATAATTGCCGTCCTCAGCACAGCTCCTGTGCCGATCACGTATGTATCGAGTATGTGGCCTAATCCCACCAGCGCGAAAATGAGCACTTTTTTGAAAATGCCTTTGAATCCCACTCTGCTCGACAGCTTTTTGTCTACCACCGCGCACATGATGCCGGTCACATAGTCGATCAGAACACATGCGATAAGCGCATAAAGCAACCCGTCGCACCCCCCGAGAAACCATCCGAGCCAGCCGCCAACAGCGCTGAAGGCCACCTGTACGGTGATCCAGAATTCTTTCATTTCAGAAACCTCCTATTGTGTTTTCATTCGGGTTCGGTTATAATGCCGTCCGAAAGGATGTGATGAATATGGCTAAGTTCATTCCCAAAGCCAAAATGAGCAAGAAAGCTCAAAAAAAGCTCGCAAAGAAGAACCGCGTCACATGGGAAGTGAATCCCGTAACGCGCAAGACCGAGAACAGAAAGGTGTATAACCGTAAAAGGAACTCCCGCGAGAGGTTCGACGAACCACCGGCGGGAGTTTTCTTATGCTGTTCTTTTATAGATATAGCACGTGATGTACGGCTGCAAGTTGCTGTGAGCGGTCCCGCTTCCATTCGAGCCTGTGTTGCCTGACAGCGTTACTGTATGCGTATGCCCTCCCCCGGAGCCTGTAGTAGCAGGTCCCGAAGTGCCGTCATTCGTCAGGTACTTATAGTTGCTTCCTGATCCGGATCCAACCTTGTATGTGCCTGAAGCGGCCTGATGAGTATGCGCCGCGGCCTCCGTCGCCGTAGCCGTGCCGGACGATAACGAATGGTAATGCGAAGGCAGATTCGCTGTGGAGAGAGTTACCGTCTTTGCGCCACCTGTCAACTCTGCATCGTTGAAATCACGGTCGTTCGGATCGACGCCGACAGGTACTCTACCTGAACCCCACAATTCCCACGTCCCCCCGAGAAACGTGGTAGCGCCAGTAGGATCTGTGGTCATTCGTATCGAACCCACGGGATAAATAAGATCCCGTAGCCAAGTCAGCGACGAGAAGCTTACCGCTCCCTCGAAAGTCACATCCTCGTGAAAAACAGCATCCCAGCCCATCTCGAACTTGTCCTGCTCGGATATCTTGCCTATCGCCATCCCGAGTCCGTTGTTTCGAATAGAGAAGATTGTATCCGCGGTCGTGATGTCGGCGTATGCATAGACCGTCTCGAAGTAGTCGCTGACTTTTACCCTTATGTCGTATGCGTACTGGCTCGAGAGAGAACCGCCGCACACATAAGTGCCATTCAACGAATATGTGCCGGACCATGTTTTGAGGTCTGTATAGTTCGTAGCCGTTTTCCTCTTGCTCTGAACTATGATCGAAGCGTCGTTTGAGGAATCAAGCGAACTGATATTCACCTTTATCCTGATAGATATGTACGTTCCGTTATGGGATAGCACACCCGAACTGTTACAGCGAAAGACCGAGGCGATATTCACTGTAGGCGACTTGTAGGCGACCACCTCATACGTCCCTGTGATCGTTTTCGTCCTGTTTCGGGAGTCCTTGACCACAATAGTAAAGCTCTGTGTGCCGCTCCGTGTCAGCGCTTCGGTAGTGAACGACGCTTCGGTGTATGTGGTTCCGTTTATGGTGGTCGTTACCGATACTATGGTCGAGCCGTATGTGCCTGATGCGTTGACATTGACATTCAGTCTCGTTTTGTTCTGTATAAACGCGTTGAACTGACCGGCAATATTCGAATCCGAGTCCGTGAGCGTATAAGTTGCGGACGGCACTATCGACGCGGGAACGTTTATCGTTATCGAAACTGACTTAGTTCCGATCAGCGTATTCCCGGAGTAAGTGTCGCAGTACAGCGTTCCCACTGCCGTGGTAGAATTCGGAGCCTGATTTGCGAGTGTTCGAGACGGCGTCCAGTTCACAGAGGTGTTCGACGTCTTTGTGACGATCGTTCCTGACGCGGAACCCACCTGATACCTCAAAGTATGAGTAAACGAGGAAGAAGCCGGAGAAAGCGTGATCGTTCCCGCTGAACCCATCGTAAGCGATCCAACAGAAGGTGTGGTAGCTCTGGGTATCGTCGGGAGCGTTACCGTAGCAGATCCCGTAATAAGTTTCAGAGAGTTGGCAAACGAACAGTCAGCATTCCATGAAAGCGTGACAGAACCTGTGCCATCGGCATTGTGGTTGATAACACATGTGCCGTATCCTGCGGCTTCTGTATCAGCGTTATCTGTCATGACCGTCAGGAACTTTGTCCCTTCGGCATTGCCGTATGGCGTCTGATACTGTGTCGTGTGATCGGAAGCGGTCGGAATGAGGTCAGTTGCGAAGCCTCGCTTCTGTCGCGTGTAAACGGTCGTACCGTTGGCCCTGACAGTCATACTGCCGCGGTTCGTCTGGTCGTAGTTGTTGCAATAAATATGGTAGCCTGTGGAGGCCGCAACGTTCGCAATGTAGATATAGAAACGGATCGTTGAGGTGTTGTTTTCGACCGACTGGCTCGTGACCTTGTACTCCATCCAGCAGCCGAGCTTGGCCGTTGCCGTTCCGGAGAACGATCCGTTTATTATGCTGTATCCCGAATGTATCGGTGTTGTCCTGTCTGCCATATCATCACTCCGTAAGCTTGAAATTAAGGTTGTCTGACTCCGGCATCCATGCGAAGGGGCCAATCCTCATACCGGTAAGGATCTGCACGGTATTGACATACAGCTTTCCAGCCGAGAAATAGGCTATGGCGTTCTCCGTGGATACGGAATCCTCGTCACCGGTGAAGAAGTAGAGGATGTCGTTTTCGAGCTTAAGCTTTATGTTAGAGGTGCTCTCGCCGATGACGATGCCGGAGGCAATCATGCGTATGAAACCATGTATGGCCTCAAACTGCTGATTCATATCTCCGTTCAGATCCGATATTTCAGAATTCGTTTCATAGAAGTTCATCTCGATAGTGCCTGCCATGACCGAAAGCGTGGTCATAACAGTGCTCTGAAACTGCTCGAAATCGGAAGTGGCAACATAGTCCTCCAGCGCCGACATGATGATCTGCTGTGCCGACTGGAGGATGCTTGTATTGTTGGTGATCTGCTGTTGGACTATCTCTACAGCACCGCTGTTGGTGACGTAGTCTGACTCGATGCCCTCGATCCTGTCGATCGCTCCGTTTATCCTGCCGGTATTATCCGCAACGAGCGAAGCCCGGCTGTCTCCTATCGTGATACGTGTAGCGGCCGGGTTCTGAATAGGGATAGTCATTTTGGTCAGCACAAAATACGCTTCAGGCAGTATGTCGCCGCACGAGACGATAACTCGGTCGAGGAACTTGAACGTTTCAACGTTGGTATCAAGGGCGGCAAGGTCCACAGCCGTCAGCTGTATCGTTTCCTTCAATCTTGCACCCTGCGCCGCAAGCCATGCCTGTGCTTTGTGTAACAGGTTCGTCGGAAGGGTAACGTCATCCCATGTGGTAAGACTGACAGGAGCATAGATGGTGCCATAGATAGCGGCATTCGCCGAATCGATGAGCCGGGGATCGTTGTCATGAACGTCCGCGATCGTAAGCCTTGCTTCGGTCTCATATGCAGGATCGATAGCCTTCAGCTTTGCTCCAAGCGGAACGCATGCTGTGTACGATTCATCCGCGTCTTTTGTTATCGCCAGTGATAACAGGTTCTCTCCGAACTCGATCTTCTGTGTAGCCGTATCGGGCGGCTCAGCAAGCCAGTTTAGAACGGGTTTACTGTCCCGGTTGAACGTAACATACAGATACCCTCCATACTTGTCGATGAGTTTGCTCTTCATCACGTTCCATGTAGAGTCCCAAAGCTCTGAATACGGGGTAATGTCGTTTTCATCGGTGACAGTGCAAGAACCGGCAATTAGCCTCTGTGATTCTGCTACGCTTCCATTATGGCCGTTTAGCAGGAAAGCAAAGAACTGTGCGGGAGTGCCCGTAAAGGAATATGGCTCCCGCACGCTGTCGATAAGAAACGCGATGCACCCTTCGACTGTGTATTTGTGCATATTCCCGAGTGTGCGCTCATCCTTGATCGCTCTGCCTTGGAATATCTGGTAGCTGTCCCTGAATACCTTTATTCTGCTGACGAGCTTCGTTATGTTTCCCGCAGACGGATTCGTATCGGGAACGGTAAACGTCAGTAATCCGGGCTCGTTTACAGATAAGTTCAGTATGGGATCGATGACCGCGTACTCGGGTAACCGCGGATCGTAAACAAGGAAGGAATCGGAATAAATGGTGTAGATCATAGCCAGCCCTTCTTAAATGAAAACGTTGTCGTTCCGAAGGAGGCTACCGTTACTCGCTTGCTGTCGTTTGACGCAAGATACAGCTGTGGTATGATATGCTCTCCTGCGGATAAGGTAACCGTGATATTCTGTCCGTTCGAAGCGAACGTCAGAGACGTTTCCTCAGTGGTCTTGACCGTTGGCACTACCGGCATTTTCCCGTTAACCAGATATGCCCGTCCGCTTCCGCTGACAGTGACTGTCGTATCATTCTCTTCAAGCTTATAGGGCTCCGCAGTAACAGTCACCGAAATCTCGCAGTAACCATCCTGCTTTGTTATCCCGTTAACGTCGATCCTGCCGTTGTAGGTGTACCCGATATCCTTATCGAAAACGATGTACATCCTTTGCCCATGCAGCAGGTTCACAAACTCAAAAAGTCTGCTCCTGTAACTGCCTACGGCATACATCGTAATATTGATCACTCTGTCACCGTAACGGACGGTTCCGAGTGCTTCGGTCATATCAAGGGATCCGTCTCTCCCGGGAACCTCAACATAATCCGTTTTTGCAGGCGGCATCGGTATTTCATACGGGGCAACTATGAGCCCATAGTTTTTCGTATTTATTCGTCCGAATGCTATCCAGCTCATGCGTACCTCACTTTCAGTTTCTGAAGATCTCCAAGCGCGGCATCCATCTCGGGAGCAAGCCAGCCTACGACCGCGCCAGTGTCCGTCACTATCTGACGTACACCCATCTGCGGCAGATACGTCTTCATAAGATCGAGCATCGCCGCAAGCGAGACTGTGATCGCGTTCTTCTGAGAGATGCCCGCAGTAACATCAATGTTCGCCGCGGCCTTTACA
Source organism: uncultured Clostridium sp. (assembly GCA_900542285.1). Classification (GTDB taxonomy): domain Bacteria; phylum Bacillota; class Clostridia; order Christensenellales; family CAG-138; genus PeH17. The sequence continues at coordinate 14,516 of UQNF01000006.1, read as the reverse complement.
GGATCCATATCGAAATCAGTCGGAATGGCTTTCTCCATTTCCTTTTCCACGTCGTCCATGGCGTCAACAAAGCCCTCTCCGAGACCAAGTCCCATGTTCTCGCCGATACCGGCGAATACAGTACTCGGGCTGTGTATGCCGAAGAAGTTCTTGATTCCGTCGATGAGCCCTCCGGCCCACTCCTTGACCTTGTTCCACAGCCATGAAGCGGCGTTGGATATGCCCTCCCACAGACCTTTGAGAAGGTTTCCACCGGCCTCAACGAGTTTATACGCCAATGATCCGATCGCCTCAACAATGCCCGTGATTATCTGCGGGATAGCTTTAACTATCTCGATTATGATGGTCGGAAGGTTCTCGATAAGAGCTACAAAGAGCTCGACACCAGCCTGTATGATAAGCGGGATATTCTCTATCAAAGCATCGATTATGCCGCCGATTATTTCGGGAATAGCCTTCACTATTTCAACGATTATGGTGGGCAGTGCCTGAACGAGCGAGATCAGGAGCTGTATGCCCGCCTGAATGATCTGCGGGATAGCGCCGAGCACAGCTTTGATTATGCCGTCGATTATTTTGGGGATCGCTTCAACGATTTTTGCGATTATCGTCGGAAGAGCGGATACCAGTGACGTGATGAGCTTTATTCCCGTTTCGATTATCTGAGGAATTGCATCGAGCAGGAAATTGATTATGCCCATTATCACCTCGGGCAGCGCCTCGATCAGCACGGGGATCGCATCAAGTATGCCCTGTGCCAGACCTTCGATCAGCTGAAGAGCCGCGTCAAGGATCATGGGAAGGTTATCGATGAGTGTCTGTACTATCTGGACGACCACCTCAACCACCTGCGGAATAAGCGTAGGTAACGCTTCGGCAATTCCTGTAATGAGAGACGCGATTATCTGCATTCCCGCCTCAATGATCTGGGGCAAAAGGTCAATGAGTGCTGTTACTATCTCGAGTATGACCTGCATTACAACGGGGAGCAGTTGCGGTATCGCACCGATTATGCCCTCGGCGAGCGCAGAGATGATCGCAGGTGCGCTCTCAAGCACAGCTGACGCGATCGTAAGAACGAGCGTCACGACCTGCGGGATCATGCTTGTAATAGAACCGATCACGTCCGTGACGCCTTTTTTAATCTTTTCACCGGCTTCATCGTTACCGGCCACCAGATCCGAAAGACCGTCAAGTATGGATGATATTCCCGGAAGAAGCTCACCGACCATGCGGTTCTTGAGACCGCCCATAGTGCCCTTAAGCCTCGAGAGCGAATCCTCAAACGAAGCAGAAGCGGCAACGGCCTCGTTTGACATGACCATTCCGTAGTCATGCGCTTCCTGCTTCAGAGCCTCCGTTTCCTCGGCACTCATATTGAGGACAGCGGCCATATCGACAGCCGACTTGCCGAGGAGGTTGTTGGCCGCGGCCGTTCTGTCGGCACCGGCCTCCATATCCTGCAATGCGGCAATGACTATAGACAGCTGTTCATCCTGACTCTTTCCGTTCAGGTCCTCTATGGACAAGCCCACAGCGGCAAGCTTCTCAGCCGCCTTGTCTGAGCCATTGGCGGCTTCCGAAATGACTCCGGACAGTTTTTTCATGCCCGTCTGCAGGCCGTTTACATCCGCACCGCTTCTCTCAAATACATATGACCATTCCTGAAACGATTCTGCCGAAATGCCGATCTTCTGTGAGGTCTTATCTATTGCGTCACCCGCGGAGGCCACGTCGTTGGCCATATCCCACAGCTTCTTGCCCGCGGCAACAGCAGCGGTGCCGATAGCCACCATCGCGGCGGCCATTGCCTTGCCGACTTCCTTTGCGACCTCGCCGACCTTTTTCAGCTTGCCGCCGGCATCCTCGCTCTGATCTCCCGCCTTGTCGACCTCTTTGCCGAACTCATCCGCTTCCTTGCCGGCTTCATCGAATCCCGACTCCGCGTTTTCGAGAGCGGCGTTGTTGTCCTTCAGCTCTCGCTCCATGCCGTTCAGCGCGGCTTCTGCATTATTGAGCTGTATCTGCCAGTTCTGTGTGCGCCGGTCATTCTCGCCAAATGAAGAAGCGGCGTTATCAAGCGCCGCCTTCAAGGTTTCGATCTTTTGTTTCTGCGCGTCGATCTCTTTGTTGAGAACGGCGTTTCGGGATGTGAGTGCCTCGACCGATCTGTCGTTTGCGTCAAATTGGGAGGAAACGAGCTTCATTTCCGATCCCAGAACTTTGAAGGAGGAATTGATATCAGAAAGAGCCTTCTTAAATTCCTTCTCTCCTTCAAGACCGATCCTTAATCCGAAATTATCAGCCAATCAGCATTCCTCCTTTCTCAGATCCCGTCCGGTATTATTTCATCGATAAAATGCTCTCTTTTAGGTTTGGAGATGCCGCTGAATTGTTTATGGCATTCCCATAGATCGAGCATCAAACCGAACGGCATCGCCCAGAACTCATCCTGTGTCAGATGGAGCTGGGCGATGCCGTAATAAAGGAGCCGGGTAAACAGCTCTTCGTCGCTTACCCGGCCGCCGTGTTTTTTGAGTCTTCCTCGCTCTCAATATTGCGTTTCGTACCCTTATACATGGCTTCGGTTATTGCCGCCTTGTACTCGGCAAGATCCGAGGGTACTGTCAGAAGCTCAACGTCCTCCTCAGTGAGCAGGGGTTTCTTTTCATCCCTGTTCTTGAGGTTGTGGATGAGAATGCTCTGATTGGCAAGAAGAGTAATGAGCCATACGATCTCACCAAGAGCCATTTCGAAGTTCTTGTTCTTGAGGAGCTTGTCTCCGAGGTTTTCAAGGCCGCCGTATCGTGCGGCGATCTCTTTCGTTGCCCTGGTCGTGAGGATCAGTTCGTACTCCTCGCCGCCGATATTGATGAAAGAACTGCGTTCGTTATCCATGACCGCGCCTCCTTACATAAGCTGACTGTCGCCGGGCAGATTGATGGGCGTGATATTGAGACCCGCGGGTTCGTACACGGCGTCATACCAGCTTTCGATGACGCTGCCGTTAACACCCTCCGCGCCTTCGGTGACCTCCGCCTTCCAGGGGTGTTTGCCGAAAGCGTCCTCTCGGTTGCGGCGCATGATGGTGCCCTCGATGGTAGGCGTGGAGAAGGTGATGGAATCGCCCTTCGTGGCGAGGTTGGTGGCGGGGATGCCGAACTTGACCCGGTAGAGCCAGTAGTAGCGGTACTTGTCGTTGGACTTCTTGGCGCGGAAGCCGACCGCCACGGGCCTGCCGCCGTCCTCGGACGCGGAGATCACCACACCGTTGCTGTCGATGGTGGTGCCCGTAAGGTCGCCGGCGGTCTTCGCACCGATGTCGTCGACGCCCAGGGAGAGGGTGCCGGATTTGAACTCCTTCACGACCTCCGCCGCGCCGTCGTCGGCGTACAGCGTCGCCTCGTTCAGTTCGACCGTCAGATCGGCGGTCATAGCTTTCGCCAGCACCTGGGGTTCGTCGTAGGTCTCGTTGCCCTGATCGTCCTCGGTGATGTTGGCGTAATAAAGTTTGTCAAGACCGATCGTAGCCATGATCATTCCTCCATTTCATATTCGTAGTAGCGGGCGGCGTCCACAGTATAGTGGTGATAGCCCGTATCGGTTTCATATCCGTTGTACATCCTGCCCGTTATTGTGAAATCCTCACGCAGAAGCAGATGCACGAGACGGTTCTTCAGCGCCGTGTAGCTGCCTTTCGTGTACAGCGAAAGCCTCGCCTCCTGGACGTCCACGCCCGGCGCGTCGTCAGCGTGAAGGTCAAAGGTGTCGGAGAGCGGGGTTATAACGACGTAGGCGTCCGGCGCTTCATCCGAGAAGATCCCGGTCTCGACGGGAACGCCCTTCGTCGCCAGGAGCGAAGTCAGGTCTTCCAGTATGCTCATTTGCCGACCTCCTCTTCAAGCGCCCGCTTCATGGCTTCGATGGCGGCAGCCTTGGACGCCGATTTGGCGGGTTTCAGAAACGGCTTCGGCGGCTGTCCGTGTCTGCCGTATTCGAGGATGTTGGCGATCTTGGCGTTGCTGTCCCCGTCACGCCGGGGTTCGGCGAAGCCCACCTTCACGTTGTGGTTGCCGTCCCGGTCCAGCTTTACGGAAGACGTGCCGAGGGAAGCGAGAAGCTGTCCCGTGGAACGGGACTCCTCCTTCGTGCCTCTGCCGATGACGCCGGAGAGGTTCGAGCGGACTCTCGCCTCAACGACCTCCGCGCCGGCTGAAAGCACACGCTCGGCCATGCCGTCCTCGTCCTTCGCCAGATGAGCGAGTTTTTCGAGAAACTCGTCCGGCATTTTGATATCAGCCTTTGCCACTTGTAGGCACCACCTTTCTCGCCAGGACTTCCGTGTACATCCCGCGCCCTCTTACGTTTTCCACGGAGAGGATGCTGAACCGCTCCCCGCCGCAGACGAGGGTGTGTTCGGTCGAGACCGTCACGCCGGGGATACAGCGGAAGCGGAAGAGGTCGGTGGCGTCGGAGTACGCGGCGAGGTTGACCCACCTCGTCGAGCCGTGCCGGCCCTCCCGGTACACGCGAACGGAAGCGAGGACCCGCTCCTCCCCGGAAACGAAGCCCTCGCTGTCTTTCGCTCGACGGATTTCGACAATATCCGCCGTGGCGTTCATCTTGCCGAAGCTCATACCTGCCACCTCCTGTCCAGACGGAGCAGAAGGTTGACGGTATTCCAAACCTGCTGCGCGGCCTGCGGGTTGTCGGCGAAGAAGCCGCCCGTGGAGCCGTCCCGCGACTCGTAGAAGTGCGAGGCAAGCATGATCACGGCCTGCTCCGTGGTGGCGGGCATGGGGTTCTCCCCGTAGAAGCCCTCCGGGATGTGCTGATAGCTTTCGGCGTAGGAAACGGCCGCGATGATGAAGTTCCGGATCAGATCATCGTCAGCCGAATGTTCGAGTATGAGGTTTGCCTTGACCTTCTGAAGCAGTTCATTCATCACCGCGGCCTCCTTTCACGCTTACTTGCTGCTCTTGGCCGCGCCGGTCTTGAGCAGCTTGATCGCCTCGGGTAGCACCAGCTTGCCATCGACACGCTCCTTTGCGACGAAGCCCACCATGCCGTTGCCGGCGAAGAGTTCCTTCAGTTCGGCGAAGGAACGGGGACCGCGGTCGCCGATGTTGTAGTAGGAGAAATCGCCGAACGCGAGGACAGCCTTGTTGGGGCCGGGTTCCGGGAAGAACGGAGAGGTGTAGATCTTGTAGCCCAGGCAGGTGTCGGGTTCGCCCGCCTGCAGAGAGGGCTGCCACAGGAACTGGCCGTTCTCGTCCTTCAGCTTGCGAAGGGCGGCGACACACTTGTCGTTGGTGAGGAAGACGGCGTTCTTGCGGTAGGGGCGCTTGAGGGAGTAGATGAGGTCGATGACGTCGTCGGCGGTCACGTCGGTGCTTTCGAGGGTCTTTCCGACCTGCGCGCCGCCGGTCGCTGCGAGGATGCCGAGAGGCTGTCCGGTGCCGGTGCCGTTGATGAAGGCGTCCTCCTCGGCGTTGGCGAGCGCCTTGGTGAAGGCGTCGAGGATGTACTGCTCAAGGGGGAACGCGCTGTCGTAGAGCAGCTCCTCGGTCACCTTGATGGCGACGTGCAGCTTGTGGGCGTCGAGGATGATCTGGTCGAAGGTGGCCTCGCCGAAGCTGAGAGCGCCGCCTTCCTCGATCCAGGCCGCCGCAGGCTTGGTCGCGGCGATGTTGATCTTATGCTCGCCGCTGGTGGGCAGGCTGTGGGCGATCTTTCTGACGACGTTCTCCTCCTTGAGGGCGTCGATCAGACGGCTGTCGTACTCCTCGGGGACGAGATAGCCGCCCTGGGCGTCGATGCCTTCCTGCAGAACGTTGCTGATCTGGCGGAAGTTGGAACGCAGGGCGTTCAGCATCGCCTTCCTGTACTCGTCGGAGGCGCGGCCGGTCTTCGCGGGCTTGTCCTCCGCGCTGCCGTTCATGGGGCGGCCGGTAATGGGAGTGCCGAGGGGCCTGGACATTTCGGCGTCCATAGCCTCCATAGCCTGCAGGCGCTCGATCTCAGCGCTGTAGTTTCTGACCTTCTGCTCCATCTCGGCATAGGTCTTCGCGTCGGCTTCGGAAAGCAGGCCGTCCTTGTCGCGGCGGCTCTCCACGAACGCCTTCGCGGCGTTCCACGCCTGGTTTCTCTTCTCGATCATTTCAAGGGTCTTGTTCATGATAGTTACCTCCAGTTTTTCATGAGATTGAGCCGCTCCATGAGAGAGTCGGCTTTGACTTTGGGTGCGCTGTCCGCTTTGGGGCGGGTCTTGCATTTCGCGGCGATCTTCTCCATAAGGGAGTTCATGACGGCCGCTTCCGAGAACGGAACGGAATCCTGCGGAGGGGTGATGTCCTCCAGGACCTCGTCCGCTTCGGCGCGTTTGAGGATGTCGTCGGCAAAGCCGAGTTCCACGGCCTTGCGGGCGTCCATCCAGGTTTCCGCGTCCATCATGTGCGACAGGCGCGCGCGGGAGAGATTGGTCTTGATCTCATAGGCGTTGATGATGCTGTCCTTCACCTCGGAAAGCATGGCGATGGCTTTTTCCATCTCCGAAGCATCACCCATCGCTACGGTGACCGGGTTGTGGATCATCATCATGGACACCGGGGATACCAGCACCTTCGTTCCCGCCATAGCGATCACCGAAGCCGCCGATGCAGCGATGCCGTCGATCTTGACCGTGACGCTGCCCTTGTAATCCATCAGCATATTGTAGATTTGGGCCGCAGCTACACAGTCGCCGCCGGGCGAGTTGATCCACACGACGATGTCGCCCTCGCCGGCGTTCAGTTCGTCTTTGAAGAGCTGGGGCGTGACGTCGTCGTCAAACCAGCTTTCCGACGCGATGGTGCCGCTGAGGAACAGCGTCCTTTCCGTCGCCGGAGTCCCGTCCGCCTGATTCGTCACCGTCCTGTTCTTCCATTTCCAGAACTTCTTCATCTGAGTCCTCCTTTCCGGGTTGTGTATTCGCAAAAGCTCCCGCATTTGCCAGCGGGAGCATATTGCCGTTGATAAGGTAAAGGTCTCCGCCTTCCTCGGCGGGGATGCGGTCGAGGTTTTCCAGTTCACGGATGTCGTTGGCGGACATCCAGCCGTTCTGCCTCGCCGTGGCGTAGCCGCTCATGCGGCTCTGATAGTCACCGCGGAGGAGACCCTCCACGTTGAACTTCACGAAATACTCCTTCTTCTCGCCCGGCGACAGTAGCGTTCTCTGAATGGACTGCTCCCAGCGGATCACCCAGGGGTCGAGGGTGTATTTCACGAACTCAAGCGACTGCTGCTCAATATTGGAAAAGCTCGACTTTTCCAGGTCCGCCAGCATATGCGGAGGCACACGGAAAATTCGAGCGATCTCATTGATCTGGAACTTGCGCGTCTCAAGGAACTGCGCCTGTTCCGGGGATATGGAGATGGGCGTGTATTTGAGTCCCTCTTCCAGAACGGCGATCTTGCCGCTGTTCTGGGAGCCTCCGAACTGGCTCATCCAGGACTCCCTGACCCTCTGCGGATCTTTAATCGTGCCGGGGTGTTCAAGAACGCCGCTCGGAGCCGCCCCGTTGGCGAAGAACTTGCTACCGTACTCCTCTGTGGCGATGGCGAGACCGATGGCGTTCTTCGCCATTGCGATCGGACTGTATCCGACGAGACCGTCGAAGCCCAGTCCGGGGATGTGAAGCACGTCGGGCGGACGCAGGATCACGGTTTCATTTCTGCCTCCGGCTTCGTCTGTGGAGCGCTGATACTGGTAGTACAGATGACCCCGCTCGTCACGGTCGACCGTCATCTTGTTCGGCATGAGCGGATAGACGGCGATGACCTCGCCGCGCCCGTTCCGAATGATCTGGGCGTAGGCGTTGCCCCACAGGAGCAGGTGCGTCATAAGGGTCTCGCGGAATACGAAGGAACTCATCTCCGGGTTCGGCTCATCGTGAAGCAGCTGATAGAGCGGATGGTCGATGGCTTTTTCCTTGCCGCCGTCCGCCCGGTATCTGTACACGTGCAGCGGCAGACCCGCGATGGCTTCCGCGAGGATGCGGACGCAGGAGTAGACCGCCGTCATCTGCATGGCGGAGCGTTCGGTCACTACTTTGCCGGAGGTCGTGCCGCCCAGGTAGAAAGCGTATCCGCTGCCGGCTGTTCTGTTCTGAGGCTTGTCTCTCGATTTGAACAAACCGCTGAAAATACTCATATCGCTCACCGTCCTTTACAAAAATAAAAGACCGCGCGTGTCGTACACGCTCTCGGTCTGGTCAGCGCCGCATCGAATGGCGCGGTCAAGAGCCATGATGGCCGCTATGGCTCCGTCGATCTTTTCCGTGGATTTCTCCTTGTCTGCCTTGATGTTTCCGGCGGGATCGGTGCGGATGTAGATGTTGTCCATCATCCAGCGAAGCACGGGATGTCCGCCGTGGGCGATCTTCTGCTCCAGCGTCAGCTTCATCAGTTCCTTCGTCGGAGGGGACATATCCTTGAAGCCCTGTCCGAATGGAACGACCGTAAAGCCCATGCCCTCAAGGTTCTGCACCATCTGCACGGCTCCCCAGCGGTCGAACGCTATCTCACGGATATTGAACCTTTCGCCGAGCCGTTCGATGAACTTCTCAATGTATCCGTAGTGAACGACGTTGCCCTCGGTCGTCATAATGAAGCCCTGCCGCTCCCAAAGATCGTAAGGAACGTGATCCCGCTTTACTCGAATGTCGACCGTTTCCTCTGGGATCCAGAAGTATGGGAGCACGCTGTATTTCCCGTCGTCGTCCTCAGGCGGGAACACGAGTACGAACGCCGTGATATCCGTCGTTGACGAGAGGTCGAGACCTCCGTAACAGATACGGCCTTCGAGGTCGTCTTCATCTGCGGGAAAAGCGCAGGCGTCCCACTTGTCCATCGGCATCCAGCGGATACTCTGCTTGACCCATTGATTTAGACGAAGCTGACGGAAGGCGTTCTCCTCGCCGGGGTTCTGCTTCGCCGACTCGCAGGCGGCTTTGACCTTATCGATCCCGACCGTAATGCCGAGCGACGGGTTTGCCTTTTTCCACACCTTGGGGTCCGTCCAGTCCTCGTTTTCATCAGCGCCGTAGATTACGGAATAGAAGGTCGGGTCGATCTTTCGCCCGGCCTGGATGTCGAGGGCTTTCTGATGCACCTCCCAGCAGATGGAGTTGGTGTCGTTGCCGGCCGTGGTGATAAGGAAATAGAGCGGCTGCATTCTCGCGTCGCCGCTGCCCTGGAGCATGACGTCGAAGAGTTTTCTGTTGGGCTGGGTATGCAGCTCGTCGAAGATGACGCCGTGGGTGTTGAAGCCGTGCTTGTTCGCAACGTCCGCCGAAAGCACCTGGTAGGAGGAGTTGGTCGGCTTGTAGACCAGCTTCTTCTGCGATTCCAGGATCTTCACGCGCTTGGAAAGCGCCGGGCAGAAACGAACCATGTCGACGGCAACGTCAAACACGATCTTCGCCTGGTTGCGGTCGGCGGCGCAGCCGTAGACTTCGGCGCGCTCCTCGCCGTCACCGCAGGTAAGCAGAAGCGCGACGGCGGCGGCCAGTTCCGACTTGCCCTGTTTCTTCGGTATCTCGATATACGCCGTGTTGAACTGGCGGTATCCGTTCTCCTTGATCACGCCGAACAGATCCCGGATGATCTGCTCCTGCCAGTCGATGAGTTCAAACGGCTTCCCGGCCCAGGTGCCCTTCGTGTGGCAGAGCGACTCGATGAACATGACGGCGTAGTCGGCGGCCTCCTTGTCGTAATGAGAGGTCTTCTCCATAAACTTCGTGGGTTTGTACTTCTTCAGTTTCCGCAATGGGCGACCTCCTTTCAAAGCATAAAAAATGAGCCTCCGCCGTTTCCGGCGAGACCCTTCATAACGAGGAACAGAGCCGCGAGGCTCCTGTTCCGCGGGTATTCGGTTTGGTGTTTACTGCCGCATCGCCCAGGCGATGGCGTGTCCGTCGTCCTCGAACTCGACCTCGCTTGCGGCGCGAAGCCCGATGGTGCCTTCGCAGGTGCGGTCGTCGGTAAGGAACTCGTAGGTCGCTCCGTAGTAGCAGGCCTTGTTCCTGCCGTTGTAGTAGTGGCCGGCGAGGATAACCTTGTCGCCGAAGGTTAGAACCTTGCTCCACCTGGTCTCCAGGTCTTCCGGGGTGGTGGGGTTCGGCAGCCTGTAGGTTCTCATTGCTTCGTTGATCGTCATTGTTTTTTCCTCCGTTCGTTTTGGTACTGTATATATCACTCTAAACGGGGAAAATAGCAAGTCATTTCCGCGAGAAATATCAACATATTCTGCACAAATTATCGTCCCCGGACTGTGTATGTTATTCCTGGGTGTGGCGATGGATCGTCTCGATGATCCGCTCCTGTTCCTCGGCTCCGACGCCGATGGATTCGAGCGCCTGCCGGGTTCCGCAATCGGGACAGATGAGGGTTTCGTTGTCCGTCCTTGAAAGAGCCGGATGCCCGTGGTAGACACTGCCGCAGAGCGGGCAGACCGCCGTTCTGATGATGTTATCCTTCATTGTCACATACCTCCACGCATTTGTCGTAGGCGTCGAGCAGCACGTTCCTGTCGAAACCGAAGGTGTCGTAGCCCTCCAGGCAGGTCCTCATGTAGAAGCCGCTCGGGATTCCGACGGGCCGCTCCTCGTGCATGATGTACGCGAAAGCGTTCACCACCCGGTTCAGCCCGGTGCGGATGCCCCGGTAGCGGACCTTTATGTCCTTCTTGTAGTAGAAGTTCGGATAGCCCTCGTAGCGGTCGAGCGCTTTCTCGTCGGTTTCGGCGACCTCCCAGATCACCACGGGGACGGAGCCTTTCTCGTTCCGTTCGATGGTGAGGTAGGAACCCGTCTTGCTTCCTTTGAAAAGCAGTTCCCAGCCTTTGAGGGTGGCTGTGCCGAGGATCGTCGCGTGAGGGCAGCGCATCCGCATCTGCGGAACGTTGAGGTTGCTGCCGTAGGCGATGTAGTACCGTTTTGCCATATTCTTTACCTTCCTTTCCGAAGGGAATGCCCTTCTACCACCTTAAGACCGCCGGAGCGGTCAAAAGTGTGGGCCTCCGGGCTGCGTCCTTCAAGCGGCCGCGCGTCCGTGGCGGAAAGCAGTGTCGCCGGAAAGGTTGCGGGTCAGGAAGTCTCTCGCGGTTGCGAACTCCTCGCCGATAAAGCCCAGGCGAAGGAGCCAGGTTCTCATCGCGTACTTGGGGTTCTCGTTCTGCTGGGGCTTGGGGCTTGCCGTCCGCACGTCCTTCGCCATCTGGCTGAGCGCGAGGCAAAGCTGAATGTAGCTCTTGAGCTGCCCTGCGTGGATGCCGCCCTTGCGCTCGGCAGTCGGCTCGTCGAACTGGAAGAGCCGGAACTCAACGGTGCCCTTGGTGAAGGTGGCGTGGTAGTTGAGCATATGGTAGCGGCTGTCGTTGTAGTGCTGCGTTCTGCCGTAGTTTGCGCCCTGGCTCGTGTACCAGATGTCGGCGAGGCTTGCCATCGTCTTCGGCTTCTTCGCGTTGACCATCCGCAGGAAGTTCGGGTCGACCGTCCGGCAGTAGCGGCGGATGCGGCCGCTGTCCAGCTTGAGGGCGTCGGCGATCAGACTCTCGTGGCTCGCCATGATGTTCGCCAGGTTGCGGAGCGTTTGCGGCGTGTGGCCGTTCGCTCCAATGTGGATGTGGACTCCGCAGCCCCGGCTGGCGTCGCTCTTCGCGCCGTTGTGGCGAAGCTGGCGGCAAAGCTCCTGCAGGGTCTCGATGTCGCCGTAGGTCAGGATCGGGGTGACCAGTTCGCACTTTTCGCTGTCCGGTCCCTGGATGCTGACGTCCCTCTGGAACTTCCACTCGCGTCCCTGCGCGTCCCACGCGCTCCAGGTGTAGTATCCGTTGCGGTGGGCGGTGTCTTCGTACCGGCCGGTTCCGAAGAACCCGGCCGCGACCTTGGCGGCCGCGCGGCGGGTGATGCCGTTCATCTCGACTTCGACCCCGATGGTCTGCTTCTTCATCTCGGTGATCTGTCTTTCGGTTCTTGCGTTCATGGCGTCTGCCTCCTTGAAAAGCCTTTGTTTTCCGCGGGTTTTCTCCCTTGCGGTACTGTATATATCACTCTAAAAGCCTGAAATAGCAAGTCATTTTCGCGACATATACAGCACAAATATGAGGCTCTTTTTCGGGGCTGAATTGTGTACATTACGGGTCGATCTTCCGCACGATATCCTCGCCGTAGACCACGTTCAGACCGCTGCCGTTGTCCCATCGCATAAGCAGGGACCCGGTGTCGTCCACGCCCAGGACAGTGCCGCGCGTTCCGGCGGGAGGCGCCTGGCGGTCGTCCATCCTCACCAGTTCCACACGGGTGCCGGCGGGGTACTGCCTGCGCACACGTTCGACCGTTTCTCTTGAGGGGAAGCCGTTCATGCCTGCACCTCCTTCGCCGCGTCGCGCTTTGCCTTCTGAGCCGCGCTGAAAGCGTCGGCGGCCGCCTTGTTGGGGAAGGCCGCGCTGCCGGATAGATTCTTCATGAGGATCTTGCGGTGTTCCTTGCTGTCCGTTCCGATGAAGCCGAGCCGGAGGAGAAAGCCCCGGAAGGCGTACTTCTCGCTTTCGACTTCCTTCTCGGTCGCGGTAACTCTGACGGATTCCTTCGCCATCCTGCAAAGGGCGGCGATGAACGCTGTGTAGGCGCTGATCTCTTCCGGCGAGGGAACGCGGTCGAACCAGGGGAAGCTGACCTTCTCCGTATCGAATCCGACCGTGAGCCTTGCAGCGCCGAGCGCCTTCTGGATCAGCTTCGCCTTGCTGTCGATCAGCTTCGTGAGCCGGTCCAGGCTTTCGGGGCTGAAGCCGTCGAGGGGCATCGAGATCGTCAGGCTGTCGCCGTCAGCCTCGCTTTCGGGTTCGGCGGCCGTGGGGGTGCTGTCGCCCTCTGTAAGGGCGGCGTCGGGGCTTTCGGATTCTTCCTCGAATCCCTCACGCTGTTCGCACTCGAAGCCCGCCGCGGCGACAGCTTCAAGCACCCGCTCGACCTCTTCGGTATCGGAGCGATCGCTGAATGACAGTGTGCCTTCCTTGTCGACTGTGAAGTAGTCGATCTCGTAGGCGCAGGTCGGCATGAACTTGTAGACTGCCCTCGCTCCGGTTGTCTCCGAGATGACCTTGACGAGAGCCTTGCGGCGGTCGCCGGTGACGTTGTACCTGATTTCCATGTGGGAAAACCTCCTTTGTTTTTTGGGTAGTGTATTAATCACTCTAAAAGCCTGAAATAGCAAGGGGTTTTCCCATATTTCCGGGGACAAATATCACAGAAACATCAGCCCTTGAACTGGTCGTAGTACACAATGCCCGCGAGTACGAAACAGACGCACGGGAGGGCCACGCCGTTGCCCCACAGCTTGTATTCCGCGGAGTCGGCGTGAGGGTCTTTCAGCCACTTCACGATCTGGACGCGGGTTTTGGGCTTCGCCGCCGATCCGGTCACCAGGCGGTGTGTCTCAAAGACCTCTCTCCAGAACTCTATTTCCTCCTCAGCCGGCTCTTCCGTTTCAAGGCCGGCGCACCACCAGTCGGGAAATCCCTGAAGCCTGGCGCATTCGGTCGGCGTGAGCCTGCGGACGATGTAGTACGGCTCTTCGGTCACGGTGGGCGGGTCTTTGTAGTCCGTCGCCACGAGGGTGTTGACGATGTCCTCCTCGGCGAGGGTGTGATAGGAACTCTTGCTCGTGGAATACACGGGATGCGCTACGGCCCCCGGTCCCTTCGCAAGCATCGGCGGTTCGACCTCTGTTTCGATGCACGGGGCGAACTGCGCGTTCTGTCCCATGTTATAGGTGGCGCGGTCGATACCGTAGGCGACAGCGTGACGGTCGGTCGCGTCCAGAGTGAAGGACACGTCCCCGCCGAAGCCGCAGCCCTGCGGGCCGTTCCTGTCGGAGCGACCGATCATGGAGCCCTGCACAGCCACCACAGCCATACCGCCCTGGTTGCAGACGGGATTACCGCCGTTGGCGTCAAGGGTGCGGGTCGTTTCGGCTTCGTAGAATCCGCTGTTCGGATTGTCCGACTTCATCGCGTTGGAGTCCTTGGCGCAGATGCCGTAGACAGTCGGAACGAAAAGGGTCTGATCGTTGTTCGTGGCGAGGGTCCCCGACTTGTCCTTCTGGATGAGCGGTCCCTTGCCGCCGCCTTCACAGCCGCAGCGGATCTTCATGACGAGAGGCACGTTGTTGCCGCCGGTCCCCATACGGGAGGTCAGCGTCTGCACCTTTCCGTCCCCGGATACGGTCACCCGGCTGTCGGTCGGATGGTTCTCCACGGCGATGGCGTCCGGGGTGTCCACCACAACGGGAGGATGCCCGTCCATCTGAGAGCGGAGCGTCCCCGTGACGTCCTCGGATACAGCCATAAAGCTGCCTCCCTGGTCGTTCAGCACCATGACGCCGTTCCGGCCTGTGGACATTCCGCAGTTCACGCCGAGCGTGGCGGCGATGTCGGCTATCGCGCCGTTGTAGCCGTCTGTGCCGACGCCTGCCGG
>UQNF01000005.1 GCA_900542285.1 uncultured Clostridium sp. | reverse complement strand
CACAGGAGAACCTTCTCTTGCTTCTTATTTGTTACCCATGTATTGTACCTCAACACGGAACGGCCCCATAATATCGGAACGCAGCGGAGTAAGCCTTCCATAGGAGAGCTCTCCGCTGACGCCCGGAAGATCAATCCTGCAGCCATATGGTGAAAAAAAGCAGCTGCCCGCACGGACGTAATCACCGTTCACAGATAGGTCCGGCAAATCGAACTGTCTTGAGCCTTCCGATGAAATCATCTGTACGAATGCGCCGCTTTCGGCCCTCCCGGGGATGAATGCGATCATGTCGCCATTAAGCTGATGCTTGTAATACCAGCCTTCAAATCCCTTATTCAACACTGCTGTCCCTCATGGCAGGATTGTTGATGATGCGTCCGTTCTTATCAAAGCGTGAACCATGGCAGGGACAGTCCCAGCTTTGCTCCTCCGGATTCCATTTGAGCGCGCAGCCTAAATGAGAGCAGCGTTTAGGTGTGGGGGTAATAAGATTCAGCAGCGTTGTGCCGAGGTTGGAGAATAGCTGCCCGGTGAGCATGCTCCGCCCTGTATCAAATGCGGAAGCAAATTGGTTTTTTCGTTCCAATACCATGTCTGTCAGTATTTCGGAAGCGACCATAGAGCTGGTCATACCCCAAAGATTGAAGCCCGACGCAACATAAACATTGGGCAGTCCTGCGCTGTATCTTCCGATATAGGGCACTCCGTCAAGGCTCGCGCAATCCTGATTTGCCCATGCGTATTTTTCCTTTGCCTTTGGAAAATAGCGCTTTGCAAATGCGCGGGGGACATCAAATCCGCCGCCCTTCTTGCCGGTGCGATGGTCTCCGCCGCCAACTATCAGGAGTCCGTTATAGTTGCGGAGGTATATGCCGTTTTCTGCCGCATCCATTATGGTACAGCCAAGCTCCGGGGCATGTTCAAATGCAATTACAAATGAGCGATGCTGATAGAGCTTTGCAAAATACAGCCCATGACTGTTGATAAAGGGAAAATGAGTGGCAATGATGACTTTATTTGCACGGATGATGCCATGCTTAGTTATAGCTGTAGTCCCATCCAGCTTTGATATAAAGGTATTCTCGAATATGTTCAGATCATCAGCAGCGCCCTTGAGAAACTTTAGCGGATGAAACTGAGCCATGCCGTTAAAGCGCACTGCTCCGGCCACAGGAAAAGGCAGCGGTGTTTCGGTGGTGAATTCTGCATCGAAGCCCAGTGAGCGTATTGCCGCCGCTTCCCTTGCCATAAGACTTTTATCGTGTAGCGAGTACATAATTGACGGCCGCTCCTCAAAATCACAGGGTATGCTTTTGCTGAGCTTGCGAAACCGTTCCACGGCATTTAGATTGGCTCTAAGATAAAGCTCGGCCTTCGCCTTACCAAACTTCCTTATCATGTCCAGATACAGCGTATCATGCTGAGCCGTAAGGACGGCGGTGGTTCCCCTTGTGATTCCTCCTCCGATTTGCTTGCCTTCCACAAGGATATAATCAACGCCTTCCTCCTGCAGTTTAAGTGCGCACAGCACGCCTGCCATGCCTCCGCCAATGACGAGTACATCGGTGCTTTTGTCGCCGTCCAGCGTAGGAAATGAGCGTATCGTCACTTCTTTTGTCCATAAATAATCCATATTGACAGCCTCCGTTTCAGTTAGTATTCTCGCTGTCGTTCAAAATAATGTAATGATAAGCAAAGAAAAGTTTGCAAGGAGAATTGCACGCAAGACATTAAATGACAAAGAAAAACGACAGCGGAGGATCATATGCGTTTGTTTAATTCGGCAGCCATGTTATGGGCTAAATGCAGGCAGTAAGCAATGACGGCTGATGAGCGTTCCGTTGCGCAATGCTCCACAAAACCAAAAAAATGTTCAGTAAAAAGAACGAAATTGCTGTATAATACTATTGATAGGCTTATAAACGGCTGAAATATGCCGATCGATTAGCCAAATCGTCAGATATCGGGTCAACACAAGGGAGGAAAACAAAATGTGTACAGCAATCGTCTATTCCGCAGGAGGGGATCATTACTTTGGCAGGAATTTGGATTTGGAGTATTCGTATGATGAGACGGTGACAATAACACCCCGAAACCATCCGATATGTTTTAGAAGGGCCAAAACGCTGCATCAGCATTACGCACTGATCGGCATGGCCTATGTGACAGACGGCTATCCGCTCTATTATGAAGCAATTAACGAGAAGGGAGTGGGTATGGCCGGGCTGAACTTTCCCGGCAACGCATACTATAAGCCGGAGGAGGACGGATGCGATAATATCACTCCATTTGAGTTTATACCGTGGGTACTGGGGCAATGCGCCGATATCAGCGAAGCTAAAGAGCTTTTGAAGCGCATTAATCTGGTCAATATTGCCTTTAGCGATAAGCTTCCGTTATCGCCGCTTCATTGGATGGTATGCGATAAGGACAGCTCTATCGTCGTTGAGCAGACAGTGGAAGGGCTAAAGGTTTATGATGATCCTGTTGGAGTATTGACAAACAATCCGACATTTGATTACCATCTGTTTAACCTGAATAACTATATGCAGCTGTCGATAGACCCTCCCAAAAACAGCTTTTCAAACAAGCTGGAGCTTAATACATACAGCCGTGGCATGGGCGCGATGGGTCTTCCCGGAGATCTGTCCTCCGTATCCAGGTTTGTTAAGGCAGCGTTTACCAAGCTGAATTCCGTTTCCGGCGCTGCTGAGCTTGAGAGCATCAGCCAATTCTTCAAGATATTAGGCTCGGTGGAGCAGCAGCGAGGCTGTGTGCGGCTTGGAGAAAGCTATGAATACACGCTCTATTCATGCTGCTGTAATCTGGAAAGAGGAGTTTATTACTTCACGACCTATGAAAACAGCCAAATATCCGCTGTGGATATGTTCGCCGAGGATCTGGAAGGCTCTGCTCCGATAAGCTATGAGCTACCTGTCAAGCAGAACATCAGGTTTTTAAACAAATAATCTAAACTTAAAAGCGAGTGCCGCGGTTCAATCTGAACCGCGGCACTGTTGCTTTCTATGAAGCTCTTGTTAGAACGCGATACTGTTTTTGGTTATAACTGCTGTCATGTTCATTGAGCTGAAGAGCGGAGCCTCAACTACGCTTGCGCTGGAAGCAGGAACGTACTTATAGATCTGTACGTAGCTGTTGGTGGTTGCGCTGGTGGGAGCATAGCAGAGGTTGGAATAGCTGCCTGCGGATGCCTTGTATGTTGCATACTTGGTGATGGAGGTGCTTACCTTGTAGCTCAGGGTGTGATTCGTTGCGGAGTATACCCAGTTGCTGTAGCTGCTGCTGGTGCCAGGATAGAGGTCGGAATAGCTGCTGCTGGAGTAAGCAACGAGATACCTGCTGTTGTAGGTGCTCTTGATCCTGCCGCCGGTGGTGGAGCTGAAGGTCCAGGTGCAGTATGCGGGATCGGTGACACGGCCCTCTACGCCAACGATGTTCTCACCGTCCATGACTGCCTTAGTGGTGTAGCCATAGTAGTTGTAGCTGTAGCTGTAGTAGTATTTGCTGTTGCCGCTGCCGGAGGGATTGTAGTTCATGATTACATAAACCTCATCGCCTACGACGAAGCCGATCATATAGGTGCCGTTGGTGTCGATAGTATCAACGGGTACGTACATATCCTGAGCAACGGGAGCTGCTGTGGGAGCTACAGTGGGTTCAACGGTGGGATCGGGCTCAGCAGTGGGATCGGGCTCAGTGGCGGATACAAGCTTGTAGAAGCTGATCGCGTTGAGGCTGGTGCTGGACTTGGAGGTGGTGTACCTGGAAGTGCCGCTGCTGCTGTAGGAGAGGTAATAATAGGCTGCGCTGTCGGTCTGGTTGTCAAGGTAGCCTGCGGAGGTGATTACCCACTCATGAGCATTGGAAACTACGGAGAGGTACTCGCTGGAATCAAGACCCATGTACAGGCCGCTGCCAACGCTCTTGAATGTCCAGCCGGAGCTGCTGCCGCCAACGACCCAGGAGATAGAGTCAACGTCGACGGAGGAACCGATGGTAAGAGTGCCATCGCTGTTAACGGTAACCGCAACGGGAGCGAGATAACGGCCGCTGGAAACGGTGTTATTGGAAACTGCATAGCTGCAGCCGCTGTCAATGATGATGTAAGTACCGCCTGCGGTGAGGGAGTCAACCTTTACCCAAGTGTCGGCAACGGGCTCAGCGGTGGGTTCGACAGTGGGAGCTGAAGTCGGGGTCGCAGTAGGAGCTGCAGTCGGGGTCGCAGTGGGAGCTGCAGTCGGGGTCGCAGTAGGAGCTGCGGTCGGGGTCGCAGTAGGAGCTGCGGTCGGAGTCGCAGTGGGTGCCGGAGTCGGAGTTGCGGTGGGTTCCGGAGTGGAAACGGTTCCGGAGCTTACATACTGGTAGAAGTTGATGGCAGTACCGTTCTTTGAAGTGGTGTAGCGAGAGTTGGTGCTGTCATAGGAGAGATAGTAGTAGCCTTCGCTGTCGGTCTGGTTGTTGAGATAATAGTTGGAATCATACAGCCAGGCAAGAGCGGTGCTGGAGGGATAGATGTATTCGCTGGAGTCAAGACCCATGTACTTACCGGTTGCAGCGTTGTAGAATGTCCAACCGCTGCCGGAGCTGGTAGCAACCCAGGAGATTGCGCTTTCACTTACGGAAGAACCGAGGGTGAGAGTGTTGTCGTCATTTACGGTAACGGCAACGCCGTTGAGGTAATGGCTGTTGGTCACTGCGCTGTTGCCGACAGCATAGGAGCAATCGGAAGCAACGATGATATAGGTGCATCCGGAGGTGAGAGTATCAACCTTCATCCATCCGGTGAAGGGAACTACGCTGATGGTAGCGGTCTTGGTGTAGGTGGTGTTGCCGACGTTATCGGTAACGGTAGCGGTGATGGTAGCGGTGCCTTCTGCAACGCCGGTCACGGTTGCCGTATTGCCGGAGCCGGAAACGGTAGCGATGGAGGAATTGCTGGTCTTCCAAGCTACGGTGTAATCGGAAGCGTCAGAGGGGTTGACGGTCAGAGAGAGAGCGGTGGTAGCGCCAACGCCTACTTCAGCGGAAGTGGGGCTGAGGCTGATACTTGTAACCGCAACGGGATCGGTGCTGCCAAAGAGCTTCCAAGTGCAGTATACGGTCTGCTCGGAGTCAGGGTTGGAGGGGAATGCATCGACATCGCTCATAACGATGGGGTATGCGTCGCCTCCGGAAACGGGATCGGGCACGCCATAAGTGTCCTTCATGGCCTGGAAAGCTTCGGCAACGGTAGCACCGTTCTTCATCTGAGTCCAGAAGCATGCTTCGTACTTATAGTCGCCGGTGAAGGAAACGCTCTGGGAATAGCCGTAAACTGCGCCGCAGCCTGCTGCGAGAAGCGCGGTACCGGTGGTGCCCTTACCTTCCTTCTTCATGCCTTCGCAAATAGCCATCCAAACAAAGGGATTAGCGAGGGAAGAGGTGATATGGTTCTGAATGTAGCGGCCATCAATGAAAGCAGCAGTACCGCTCTTAACTGCCCAGCCGTTGTTGTAATCGGTTGTGGTGATGCCGGTGTTGGTGGTCAGACAGAGATAGGAGGAAGTACCTGACTGGGTTCCGTGGCTGTCGTAGATGATAACGCCCTTGTCTGGATATGCAGCGGCGATAGCGGGGCCGGTTGCATTGGTGGACTGGATAAGAGTGTAGCTACCGCCGGTAGCGTTTGCAATGGACTGAGCTTCATTCTTGTACTGATCGGTAAAGCTGGAGTCGTGGCCGTAGTAGGGAGCTACGAGAAGAACGTTCTTGGAACCCGCATCCTTGCTGGTGCCGGGAACGAATATGGTCCTTTCGCTTTCGGGGATGGAATCACAGTTGGTGTCAAGCTCGTTGCGGAGCCTGAAGTTGTATGCATTGTACATACCGTCAACGGTGAAGAAGAAACCATCCTTCGTAAAGTCGGAGAAGCTGTCCTTATCGACATTGGGGTTATTCAGTGCAGCAAGGTACACTGCATTGATGACCTGGGTACGGTCAGCAGTGCTGTTCTTGAGAGCAGCGGCTTCGACTGCTTCAAGTTCTGCCCATACGTTGTCGAGCTTGCGCATGCCTTTGACTTCGTTCGCCATGCTGTCGATGCCCTCAGCGAGGGTTGCGACGGGGACGAGAGCGAAAACAAGGATCATAGCAAGGACAAGGGAGATGATTTTGCGTGTTTTCATTAGTATTGCCTCCTATGAGAGAATTAGCCGCAAATGCGGCATATTGACACATTGTTGAAACAAATGTGTCAATTTCATGATTTATTTTATATCGTAAGCAGGCATATGTCAATATCTTCAAAATATTATATTATCGATTATGGCGAAAGTGTTAATATATCTATGGAATTTGTGACAAAATCGGTCATGTTTAGTTCGAATATATGCATATTTTGCCGAAAAAACTGTCCCATATTATGCCTGAGATAAACTTCAAATCTGCTGAGACGCAAATCTATGTTTTTTTAGACGATACGCCGTGCAGAGCCGGAACATAACACCACTATAAGTATATTTTTGCTCACATTTGATTAACTATAAAACAACAAATGTGCGCTTCGCTGTCTGACGAATACTATTTTCGAACAGAATTTATAGAAATTCTCGTTTTTTATGTTGACAAATTCAGGCGTGTATGTTATGCTGTAAGAGCCTATCTGGGTATCCTGCAACTATGCAATTGTGATGTATTTTGCATGAACGTAGAGACGGCGCACGCAATTTCGCTTTTTGGCAAGATCAGCTGAAAACAAGCATCCATGGGATGCAAAGCCCGACGCTTAGCGGCGGGCGGATAACCATTTTACTCCGGGAGGCTCGTCCCCTCTTGGATTGATATATGGGATCAAACCAAACCTTAACGGACTGAAGGAGGACGTTGATGTGAAAAACTCAATAATGAAAAAACTATTGGCACTCCTCGTATGTGTCATAATGGCCGTTGGCGTATTGCCCATGGCCGCGCTTGCCGAAGCTCTCCCCTACGGCAAGGCCGAGGAAACCAAATCTCCTGCGATACCGACTGACGGCTGGATTCAGATCAGCGGTGCGCAGACGGTTACCGGATACAAATTGGTGAATAGCTTCACCGCAGGAAAGAAGTATCAGATTCTTGCAAGCAATCAGGTTACTGACTCTGTCGCAACCTTGGGAATAAGTACTAGCAGCAAATCGCTTGTTAGTATATCAACTGATATAGGCGTAACTGATATAGGTGGAGAGAAATTCGTAACATATAAGGGAGATATTGATGACTCGCCTGTAGCCAACAATGTTTGGCTATATACGACAGACCGTTATTTGAATAATACGCATTCAAGCTTATCAAGCTATTATTTGATCTGGGGTGGCAGTAGCACGGGTTTTACTGTTCATAAAAGATACAAGAATAGATTTAGTTACAGTAATAACTGTGTATATAACACAACCGAAGGATATTACCTTGTATATAACGGCAGCTCCTTTGCTGCAGCGACTTCGGTCAGCTCAAACAATACTTATATCTATGAATACGGGGACTGGACCATCAGCAGCACTGAGTATGCGGCCATGTCCGGAAAAACAACCTATGTCCTTCAGAACAGCAGCAGCCTGACCGATGTAGCTATCAAAGAAATGATCAGGGCAAACCTGAATGTTTGGGTCAGCAATGTTGCGGATCAAGCTCATGCCGACGCTCAACTTACAGAGGATTATAGCTTTAGCGGCAGCGTCACTCCCGGCACGAACGGAACATATACGCTTGATGTAACATATGGAGGCGTTAGTATTGGTAGCATAAAGGTTTATATTGTCGATAACGCTGCGCCTACCGTATCCGTAACCCCTTCCGGCAGCGTTGCACTCGGTGCGGATTCCTCCGCTCTCGTTGGTTCAACCATGTATATTAACTATACTATTGATGGAGAAACCGTTTCCGAAACCGTAGACGTTACCTTCGGCATGGTAACTCCTCCTGCAGGTCAAACTTTTAGCGATGCTGGCTTGTATACCGGCTGTACCGTAACATACAATTCTATTGACGGCAGAACGGTTACCTATGCGAACTACACTTTGAACATCTATTCTCTTGACTATCCGGACTATCCTGAGCCCGGTGCGATATCGGTCAACAAGACAGCCAGCGGTATTGACTGGTTTAATACTGGTCTCGCAAATGTCGAGCTTTCTGCAAAGGGTGTTCCATCAAACAAGGGCGTAGACATTGTAATTATCGTTGACACTTCAACATCAATGACTCAAACCGTAGGCTCAACCGGAAAAACCCGAATTGAGGTTCTGCGCGAATCCTTGGTTAAGCTGGTAAATACACTTTCGACTCCGAATGTCAGCGGGGAACTTCCCGATGTCAATGTGGCAATCGCTGATTTCAATGGACATTCAACCAATACAAACAGCAGCTTTGCGTATGAAGCAACCAATAGATTTGCTGATGATATTGAGATGTCAAGCGATCTATCCTACTGTCCGGGCAATGTCTATACAGGACCCAATGCAGGGACATCGAATGATCAGGCAGAGGGTAAAGGCCATTTTAATGCTGCTGCGTTTGTTCCCGTTTCTTCACTCGTCGGAAATGACTTTTCGTCTATTCAAGTGGAGACAGATAGAGGCACCAATTATGATGCCGGCCTTGGCTATGCCTATCTGCTTGCAAAGGCAAAGAAGGCTCAGAATGATGCAAACCATGATGAAAGAGATATCGTTGTGATCTTTATGTCGGACGGCGCTCCGCATCAGTTCAATTTCTTTGTAAAGGATTACTGGAACAATCCCGGTTGGAACTATTCATCCTGGCAGGCTGCAAATACAAACTGGAGGAATTTTATTACCGGAAGCGGAACCTGCATTCTTTTCAGTGAATCGAATTCTCTGTATATGAATGGCAACAATAACCAAAAGCATTGGTATGCCGAGGCGATAAAAGGTAATTCCAAAAGCGAGTATTCAATTGTTGATATGAGTTCAGATCACCATACTGCCGGAACGGAAAATGTTCATATTATTGGTGATGACCATATGTTTAATGTCAATGGCCTCGGAGCAGAGCTGTATACTATAGGCTTTGGTTTGTCGGAGGATACTCAGATAGAGTTGACTGTTGATGACCAGAAAAAGGTACTTTCCCGACTCTCAAGCGGAGATGGTTACAGCTATTCCGCTGACTCCGCATCGGATCTTACAGAAGCATTTGAATCCATCGTCGGCAAGGTTCTGACCGCGGCAAAATATGCTTATTATGAAGATACCATGGGCGAAGCCTTTGAGCTTCAGACCGGAGATCACGGTACCAATAAACAGACTATCCAGGTCAAGAGGTATACGGTTGTCAGAAAGTCCGATGTAGGAAAGACCTTCACCATCGGCGGCAGTTCGATCACCCTTACTGCTGAAAACATTGACAGCTATGTTGGTCAGCGTATAGATGGTATTGACCCCGTTGTTATCGAGACAGTTACCTTTAAGACCGACGGCAGCGAGGCATACTCAGATCAGATCGGCTCGGGTACAACCAACATTATAGATAACGGTGTTATCGTTGCAAAGTATTTTCGTTACAATCTCTCCGGTTCTGCCAAGGAAATAACTGTCCCTATTATGGATACTACGATCGTAACGGATGTTCCGGATAAGCAGTATCCTTACACTATGAGGTCTTATTCTTTCTCAACCAATCCGTTCAATGAAGGGTGGACTCAAGAAAACAGTAGCAGCGTGAGTGATTCCGGATGGAAGTTTAATACAGATTATTACGAAATTCGTTCTGCAAGCTATAGCAGCGGAGTATTCACCCCAGATGCGAGGCTCTATACACCTGAGATAGTTGTGCCGAAAGCAGGCGGCAGCTTTATAATCGATGCTGTGTTCTATTCAAATGCTAATGGCACTTATGGCGATCAACTTGACTTCTACATTCAGGAGAAAGTTGGCGAAAGCTGGATAACCGGCGAGAAGTATTACACATATGTCATGACGGCTGATAATTATGCAACATATACTCCGGTTACTATTGACCTTGTTGGTTATGAAAATAAAACGGTTCGTATTATGATGCATCATAATGTGGGATATGGCTATGGAGTCAGTGTTGATAATGCATTCTTTTATGGCTATAACTTCGCCACGGCGCAGTCCGGTGCAACCGAGACTAAGCAGCTTGCACCCTATACCTTCTATTGGATTATAGGTGATATTACCGAGGACGAGATCGCACTGAGCTACAATGTCTACCTCAAGAATTCCATTCTTGATAATAACCAGACAGGCGTTGCGGATGGCATCTATCCCACCAATACGGAAGCGACCCTACATTATACCAACTATCTTGATACAAAGTGTGAGAAGGATACCGTTTCTCCCGAGCTCCCCTGGGGTTCTGCGGTCGTAAGATATGCGTTCTATTATGTCGATGAGAGCGGCAAGCCCATCATCAATCTGGTAAGCGGCCAGACGGGCAGCTTTGCCAACAGGATCGCTGCCGTTGATCCCACTCAGTACATGAAACCCAGGTTTGGGTCCACGGTCAACATCAATGCTTCTGAGCTTGCCGAAGCATATGGGCTTACCCTGTACGACGCTGCTTCTGCTTACAGCGTAAACGTGGGATCCAATATGTCCAATGGCAGTTGGAGCATTACCAAAGGTGCCGATAAAGCCGCAACCACATATGTTACCGGCTATAGCGGATCGAACTTCAGCAATAGCACGACCGCTACAGGTGCAAATTGCAGCAACACTACTGTTTGGTTCGCTGTGGTTTATCGAGTTGGAGCAAGAGACGATACTATAGTTGTTGACTATGGTCTGCCCGTTACGGTCAACGTGCTGGAGAATGACCTTCTCAGCATGATTAACGATAAGACAATTGCCGGCGTTGCATCTAAGGACGACAGGCCCAAGGTGGAGGATACCCTCCTTGGCAGCACCACCGGTGTTGCACTTGCCAGTGGATTTGGCACGGAAAAGCAGGGCACTTATGGAAAAGCAGTTGTCACAGACAATGCAAGGGGCACTATTCGCTATCAGCTCAATAAAACTACGGAGAATGGTAAGCCAGTGCTTATGAATGGTGTTGAGACGCTTGCATATGCTGTTAGGTGTCCGTATGTTGACTCGACAGGCGCGACCGTTGATACCTACTATTACGCTAACCTCACCATAATTCCGGCAACCACCGTCTATTACGAGGACAGCTTTGTTACTTACTCGGAAGAATGGACTGTTCCGGATAACAATGAGAATCCCGAACAGGCTCAGGACCGTCCCGGCTATAACAGCAATCCTCAGCTTGACGCGAATAACCTCTACGGTTATGATCCGATATACGATGATGAGCTTGCCTTCAGCATGAACGGCTATCATAAGGTAACGGTTAATGCAGATACAGATAGCAGTAACCCGCCTTCCGCAAGCTTTACCTTCAAGGGAACCGGCTTTGATGTTATTTCCAAGACCGACTCCACAAGCGGACTTATGATCGTTCAGGTCGAGAACAGCAGTGGAGGGCTTGTAAAGAGCCTGATCGTTGATACTTATTATGGCTATACATATAATAACGGTATCTGGACTGCGGTACCCTCTGAGGGCACGCCGGGTGTCTGGCAGGTACCCGTCATAAAGGTTTCCGATCTCGCTTATGGCGAATACACCGTAACGATAAAGGTAATCTATAACAGTAGCTTTAATCATACCGGAAGTGACAGCTACACCGTTTACCTCGATGCGATACGCATTTACGACCCTGCAAAGGGAGATGCGACGGCAGAAGCTGCATACAAGAGCGATGGTGAAGCAAATCCTGACTTCGTGCGTTTTAGGGACTTCGTTTTCAGCAGAAGCGGTGTTCAGAATGGAACGACATATACCTTTACAGGAGCGATATTTATCGACGGTATGGGCGAAGTAACTGCTCCTGCAGAAGGCTATTCATTCAATTACCTGAATCCCAGCCCCAACAATGAGATCTATCTCACACCCGGACAAGGAGTCTATTTCAGGCTCATGACCGATAAGGATCCGAGCAACGCTCGATTCATGATTGGTACAAAGCTTGCATTTGGTAATCCCGGAAAGCTGGTACTGTCGCAGAAGAATGTATCGACTTATGTAACAGATCCTTGGATCGAATTAACTCTGGTCAACGATCTATCAACGACTGCCGATATGTACTATGAGCTGAAGAATATTTCATGGTCAACGACAACTATTAACGAAAAGACGTACTATGTATCTTCAGATCTGATGTTCAGCAATCCTGCGACTAAGGGAACGAGCAGTGTCATTTCGATTACCAATATCAAGGTGACATCGAATGACGGCGTTAAATTTGTAACCACTACCGATTCTTCCGCCGATCCGAACGCGCTGCTTCAGGAGAACGAAAATTCCATCGTTGCCTGCTGCGATGTCAGGGGCATTGAGGCTGCGGTCGAGCATCTCGATTATCTCTATGGCGACTATACCATTGGCGATGTAAACGGAGATGGTAATGTCAACACATTTGATGCTCTTCTCGTAATGCGTTATGCCCTCGGATTGGTAGAGCTCAAGGGCTCGAAGCTCAAGGCGGCTGACTTTAACGGCGACGGAACCGTCAGCTCGTATGACGCTCTCGTCCTGATGCGCCATGTGCTTGGAGCTGACTGAGCGGTTTCATGCTCTGATAAAATGGGGTGGGCAACACCCATCCCGGTACTTACTCGATTATTTGGAGGTAACCAATGAAGAATTATTCGAAGCCTGAAATTGCTTTCGTGAATTTTGGCGTAAAAGCGGCCGGGGACTGTTCGTTAACTGTAAGCACTAACTTTGGCAGTGCTTCAACCTGCACATACGACTTGGGAGGCGGATTTCTTCTTTTCCTATCGTTAGATAAATGCTCGGT
Organism: uncultured Clostridium sp.; assembly: GCA_900542285.1. GTDB lineage: Bacteria > Bacillota > Clostridia > Christensenellales > CAG-138 > PeH17. The sequence continues at coordinate 63,611 of UQNF01000005.1, read as the reverse complement.
CACTCCGCAGAATGGTGATGAAAGCGAATTCTGCTATCATGTTCCCATTGCTGGATCAAGGATTTTCCATTCCTAATTTAGAATAGCGACAATTACCCCGCTTAAACGGCGGGGGAAATTCCTAATATGAGCAAGAAAATTGGAATTATAATTGCGGTTATTTCCGCAGCTGCGTTTTTGGCACTTATAGGAGTGCTGGCAAGCGGCCTATCGGGCAACAAACAGCCAACACCAGAGCCTACCGAGGTCCCGTTCGTTCCGGAAGAGGAGCAGGTCGTTGTAGAAAACGGCTCCGTGCTGAGCCTGACGAATGGCTTACAGCTCAAGTACATTGCGCGTGTTTCGGGTCTGTTCTTTGAGGACGGAAGCAATGATATGGTCAGCAATTTCCTTTCTGCCACATTTGTGAACAATTCGGAGCAGTATATCCAGTACGCCAAGGTTAGCCTGTATTGCGACGGAGTACAGTACTGCTTTGAACTCAGCACTGTGCCGCCGCATTCTACTATACGGGCCTTTGATATCAACAGGAAGACCGCTCCGGTCAGGGCGATGAAAATTTCGGGAGTTGTCGAGCAATATGTGGCATTTGACAAGGCCCCGAGCAGGCATGAGGATATGCTTGAGATAACGGCAAGCGATAACATAATCTATGTAAAGAACATCACCGATGAGCGCATTGACGGCAGCTTCTATGTCTATTATAAGAACTATGACTCAGGAATACTCGTTGGCGGAATAACCTATCGAGTCAGAGTCGATGGAGGAATTGACGCCGGTGCGACATATACGGGATATGCGCCCCATTTCAGCGATAGATACAGTCAGGTTATGTTTGTTGACTATGATGCATAATAAGCTTTACTCCTTCGCAGGGATCGTATTCAAAATAGTTGTGCCTTGGGAGACGGCTGAACCCGAACAGTTCAGCAGCTTCGAGGTCCATGATGTTGAACCGGATTTCATTATAGATGTGAACGCAGGAAGAGCGGAAGACTATGAGCACGAAGAGGATTACAAGCATGTTATTCGTGACGGAAATACCATCAAGCTGCTGTACAAACCATCTATCGCGAAGAAAGCGTATCCGCTCTGCATACTGAATGATGCTAATGCTCCTGCACTGATGACTGAAAAAGGTGCGTTTGTGCTTCATTCCTCGTTCGTCCTGACGGACGGAAAAGCTATAGTTTTTTCCGCTCCGAGCGGTACTGGGAAGAGTACACAGGCAGAGTTTTGGAAACAACAGCGCGGTGCTGAAATTATCAACGGCGACAGAACGATAGTTTCACTTCGCGATACTGTTTTCTACGCAAACGGATGCTTTTTGAGCGGCTCAAGCGGCTACTGTAAAAACGTTACCGCTCCGATCAAGGCGGTTGTACTGCTTGGACAGGCCAAGGTGAACCAAGCGCGCCGCGTCAGCGGCGTTGAACCGTTTGTGCGCATTCTCAGCGAAGTAATGATAGACAGAACCAGCGAGGATCGGATGAAAAACACAGTTGAACTTGTGAGCAAGCTCATATCAAGCGTGCCTATCATCGAATTCAACTGCGAATTAGACCCAAATACCGTTGAATACCTGGAGAGGTACCTATGATCGTTGACGATAGACTGATTAACGGGGAGCCATATTGGGCTGCTTACTTGCACTCCAAAGGCTCAAAGCTCGGCCTGCCCATCTCGGGAACATTTGAGCTGACGCCCAGATGCAATTTTAATTGCAAAATGTGTTATATTCATCAACCGACAAACAGGCCGGAGCTTAACGCAGACGAGTGGCTGGAGATAGGTGAAGCCGCTGTTAAAAAAGGAATGCTGTTTTTGCTTCTCACCGGAGGAGAGCCTCTGATACGCTCGGACTTTCCAAAGATCTACTGCGGATTGAAGGATATGGGGCTTGTTCTATCCGTAAATACCAATGGTTCACTTATCGACGATGAGCTGTTTGAGCTGTTTGTCAAGAACCCTCCAAACAGACTCAATATTTCCCTCTATGGCGGAAGTGAAGAAGCATATGAAAGGCTGTGCGGCAATGCAAAGTTCTCAGTCGTTGCAGAAAATATAAGAAGACTGCATGAAGCCGGCGTTCCGATACGAATAAACGCATCTATCACGCCGTACAACGTCTCTGAAATAGAAGCCATACATGCTTTTGCCAGAAGTGAGGGGCTGGGCATTCAGGCATCAGCGTATATGTATCCGCCGGTACGAATAGAGGGCAGCGAATTCGGAGCTGCGCCGCATAGGTTCACTGCCGAGGATGCGGCTAAGCACATGCTGGAGTGTCGCGAACAGATTATGAGTCCGGAACAGCTTATCAGATCCATCGACGGAATAGGCGATGAGCATGAGGAGTGCACAGGAAGCGAGGGCAAACCCATGCATTGCCGAGCAGGACGCACCGCTTTTTGGATAACTTGGGATGGCCGCATACTTCCGTGCGGAATGTTTCCATGCGAAGGGTATAATGTTCAAAAACGAGGCTTTGAGGAAGCGTGGGAACTGACCAGAGCCGATGCGAAGGGACTTGAACTTCCCGCTGAGTGCATGAGCTGTTCTCATCGCAAGGATTGCGTGATGTGCGCCGCATGCGGATTGGCAGAGACGGGGAATCTTTCTAAGCCGCCGGAGTATGTCTGTACATTTACAAAGACGTTTCATGACCTGATAAGGCAGAAGTACTGCAAGGAGGAGATCAATGAAAATAAATAAAGGCTTTATTCATAGGGAGATAATCGGCGACCATGTTTTGGTTCCGGTCGGAAGCGAAAACATGAAGCTTAACGGTGTGTTTCCCATGTCCGAGACCGCCGCTGCCATATATGAGCTTTACTGTGATGGCTTGGAGGAGCATGAAATAGTCGACAGGCTCCTGCAGGAATATGAGATCGACAGAGAGACATTGACTGCTGATGTACATGAATTCACGGAAAAGCTGATTGAGGCAGGCATACTTAACATAGAGTAAGATATAGTAAAACAGTTATTGAAGCGTGAAAAGGAGAAAGGGATGTACAGGATCGTCAGGGTCATTGACTGCCCCGAAATGAAGCAGAGGGCGGCCGAATGGTTTAACAGCAAATTCAATATTCCCATCGAAGCATATCTTGAAAGCATGGACGATTGCCTGAGCGGCGACAACGCAGTTCCGCAGTGGTACAATGTCGTAGATGGGGACAGGATAATTGCCGGCTGCGGCATAATTGCCAATGATTTTCACGACAGACCTGATTTGACGCCCAACCTGTGTGCGCTGTATGTGGAGAAGGAATACCGCAGGCAAGGTATTGCAGGAAAACTGCTGGATTATGTTCGCAGCGATATGAGGAATAGGGGAATAGAGACCCTCTACCTCGTCACAGACCATGATTCATTCTATGAGCGTTACGGATGGGAATTCCTGTGTATGGTCCAAGGGGATGGAGAGGAAGAAATGACAAGGATGTATGTCCATAGATAGAACTGCAGGAGCCTACCAAGAAATGCGGCTTGCAAATAATCGATAGCTATACTATAATGAATTTGCAAGAATCATCGGGGATAGCTGTCCCTGTTATAATAGAAGGTTGGTAAGAATATGTCTTTTTCAGGCAAAATGCAGAACAGTCACTATTACAGCGTCTTCTTTGCGCCAAGGGGCAGGGATAGGATCTATGATCTTGGTATGCAGATAGCGCAGATGTATCTGAGCCCGTATGACAAGCTCATCGGCATAATAGGTGAAGCCGGATCGGGTAAGAGTATGCTGATCAAGGGAATGTTTCCGGGGCTTGAACTGACCAATGACGATAACGGCGTGAATATGCGTCCGCTTCCGCTGTTGGATCAGGACGATGAAGGCTTCTTTACTGCGCACACATATCATGTGGACATTCGCTTTGAGGCCGCTTTCACCCAGATGCATACGCTGGCGGAAGCGATACTGCGTGCTGTTAAGAATGGCAAGCGTGTTATAGTTGAGCATTTTGACATGATTTTCCCGTTCCTCGGAACGAATGCAAACCTGCTGATCGGGGTAGGCGAGGAAATAATCATTAACCGTCCGACGATATTTGGTCCGCTTCCGGGTGAGATACACAGAAAGGTCGCAAGATCAATCGTGTACAGGCGTATGGCGCATTCGGCAGAAGATCTCTGCGAGATATATCTGCCTGAGAAGTACATGAGGAATTGCCATCATGGCGATATCAAACACGGATTTGTTCTTGAATTTACGGAAAAGCCGGATTTTGATATAGACAAGCTTGAAGCCGATGTTCTCGAGGCAATTAAGCAGGATATCGGTATCTACTATTTGGACGAGGGACATATCAAGATCGGAGATAGGGTCCATGCCTGCACCGGACCCAGAACGCATGTTCCGTCGACGGGCGCAATAGAAAACTTGCGCTTGATAAAGCAGTTCTTCTACGACCCGATAAAGGATAAATACATGCTTGCAGGACGCGTCGGCCCAAGGGTCGGAGTTGAACAGGCTAACGACTTCAACGACTTGGCAAGCGACTGATAAATAGCTGAATGATGGAGCTGCGATACTAATGCAAGCTCCATTGCTGCAATATAGCAGAATTCAAATTAATGTCATAGACGGAAAGGGTGGTATTTATATGATGATGAGTCGTGTACGGAGGGTTCACGCTTCATAACCCTCCAATAGAATTATCGGAGGACTAAAATGAAAAACCAAATCACCATCCGTGAAGCAGTCACGGAACAGGATATTGCTGTGTTTTGGCAGCAGCTTCGAATCTATTTTATTCGGGATATCTTTCCAAACCCGGAGGACGAGGACAGAGAATACTTCCTCAGTGATACCGAATACCGGGCGGATATGCAAAAGATACATGATAGGCCGCAGGATCGCTGCCATTACCTGTTCTTCCATAGGAATGGCCAAGACATAGGTTTTGCCATGCCGGTCATATTCAACACGGAGGACGGCAAATGTTTTATCATGGAATACTGCGTCTATCCGGAGTTCCGGGGCAGCGGAACAGGCAAAGCGTGCGCTGCCGTGCTCATAGATTGGGCAAGAGAAAACGGCGCACTCTATGCAGAACTGAACTATGGCAGCAATGAGCGACGGTTCCGTTTCTGGGAAAGCTTAGGCTTTGTTGAAAACGGAGTCGACGAGTGGGGTGAACCGCTGATGATATTGCCCCCGAAAGATGAAGTTCCCATTACTGTCGAAATCCTATCAGACCCGGAGGACTGGCAGCTCAAAAAGCTGGAGAATGGATTCCTAAAGGAGATCGGCGAGCAAATGCTGACGGAGGAAAAACAGGAGAAGCTGCAGCAGGCGATTCGAGATGGAAAAATCACATTCTTCATGGCGAAGCGTGGCTACCGCGCAGTAGGAATGTGCAGCGTCGCAAAATGCTTCTCAACTTTTGCCTGTTCTGATACCGGCGTGTTCGATGATTTCTATATCGAACCTGCGTTCCGCAGGAAAGGCGCGGCAAGGAAGCTTGCGCAGGCAGCACAGCAATGGTGCAGTGATAATACCGTTTCAAGCCTGACCGTTTGCTGCTCTCCTTGCGACGAAGGAATGTATAGGGCGCTTGGTTTTGATGTCAGATTGGGATCGACTTTTGCGCATACAGAATAATTGAATTCGGCGGGGGATCGGAAAGCCGGCTCACCGCCCAAATAAATCAGCTGACACATAAGCTACGGCTGCGAGAAATGCAGCCGTAGCATGTTTTTTCGTTATACTTCTGTTTACGATACCATCAAATTGGCATTGAGCTTCTGTTTCCGTGCCTTATCGTGCGCGGCTATTGAGAGCATCAATCAAGGAACAACCTTGTTTTCTTATATACATCTCCGCTCCCTAAGGTAAGGACGATGTCATTCTTTTCGGCATGTTCGTCCAAATACTGTTTGATAAGCTCAAAGGATGGAATGTAAAGAGCATTATCTGTCTCATCATTGATAGCTTTAACCATATCGCGGGCATGAACGCTCCCGTCATCTATTTCCCTTCCGGGGTAAATGTCCGGCACAAGCACATAGTCCGCTCCGCAGAAACAGTCCACACCTTGCGTGAACAGTGTCTTCGCTCTTGTAAAGCTGTTGCACTGGAAGACGATATAGAGCTTATTGTGAGGGGTGCGCATTGCGCAGTCGATCGCTGCACGGATCTCCGCAGGGTGGTGTGCGTAATCGTGGTAGATCCTGACTCCCTTGGCGTTTTCGCCGTAGAATTCAAATCTGCGCTGCACGGAACGGAAAGCCGCGAGTGCCTGCGCAATGGCGGAGAATTCAGCCCCGTGGGCTAGTGCGGCTGAAGCAGCGGCAATGGCATCGAGCATATTATGCCTTCCCGGGACGTGAAGGATAATCCTTCCAAGGATTCCGTCGCCCTTGTGCATGAGGTCGAACCTTGCGCAGCCAAGCTCATCATAGCTGATATTTGCAGGGTAGTAATCCGGCTCATTCTCCGTGTCAAGGCCATATGTTATGGTCCTGCCGCTGAATTCCGAGATAAGTCTGCGTACGCTTGCATCATCGGTACACCCTATGAAAAGTCCATCCTCGGGCATACGATCCAAGAACTTGCGGAAAGCGTTGACAATATTATCGAATGTCTTGAAATAGTCAAGATGGTCATTATCTATGTTGTTGATAAGGACAACCGTCGGATGCAGGGTCAAAAAGCTTTCCACATACTCGCAAGCCTCCGTAATGAAAAGGTCGTGCGAGCCCAAACGGATGCCGCCGTGCAGAAAATCGACCATACCACCGACATGGACGGTTGCATCAATACCGCCAAACTCGCTGATGAGAGCAAGCATGGAGGTTATCGTGGTCTTGCCGTGACACCCTGCGATTCCGATGACATCCTTATAACCCTCGCTTATCATGCCAAGCGCGACCGAACGTTCGATCTCAGGAATACCAAGCTCCCTTGCGCGGATGCGCTCGGGATTGTCGCTCTTAATCGCAGCGGAATAGACCACGCAGTCGCAGTCTTTTACGTTTTCGGCACATTGTCCGATCTGAACGGGAATACCAACCTCTGCAAGCCTTTGGGTAAAGGGCGAAGTGGTCTTGTCAGAGCCTTCAACAATGCAGCCGCGGTGCTGAAGGATCTGCGCCAGTCCGTTCATCGAACAACCGCCGATGCCAATAAAATGTATTCTATCGTTAGCTTTGAATTTATAGCTCATAAACACCTTCAATTATTTGGTAAGAGTATTTCACTCCCAATACTCTATTATACTACTTAACAGCAGAATTGGCAACAAGTCCAACGCCTGTTATGCATTTTTATGAGGCTTTTTGCTTTCTTTTGTCGGAAGCAGCGCAAGCACCGTCGCGATCAGCATGACAATGCAGCCGATAAGCTCCCTTGTGGTCATCGTCTGATGCAAGATAAGCGCGCCGGAAACGACGGATACGACCGATTCAAGGCACATGATGAGAGACGCTATCGTGGGGTCAAGATCCCTCTGCCCGACCACCTGAAGGGTGTAGGCTATGCCGCATGCAAATATGCCGGCATACAAAAGGGGTTTATATGCGGCAAGAATAGCGTGGATATCCGGAGTTTCGAAAATAAACATACATATTCCGCTTAGAACCGCAGCCGTTGCAAACTGGATCGCACTGAGCGCACAGCTGCTGAGGTACGGCGCATAGACGGAAATAAGAAGGATATGTATCGCAAAAAAGAATGCGCATAGCAGGTAGAGAATGTCGGATACTTCGAGCGCGAAACCCTGCTTGACGCACAGGAGATACATACCGACAAGCGCGATCGCTGCGCTTATCCATACAAGATATCCGGCTTTTTTCCTGAAAAGAATACCCAAAATGGGGACGAGTATGATGTAAAGCGAGGTAATGAAGCCTGCTTTCCCGATGGAATCTCCGAGTGAGATCCCGGTCTGCTGAAGACTTGATGCAGTGAATAGAGCTGCGCCGCAAAGCATGCTGCCGACTATAAGCCATGTCCTGCTCTTGCCTGCCGGGAGAGGAAGGATTTCCGTCTGCTTATTCGGATCCCTTTTTCTTCTTAGCTCCGGAATGAACGGGAGAAGTACTATCGCCCCGATCAGGAAGCGAATTGAATTGAAGGTGAACGGTTCGATGTGATCCATCGCACTGCTCTGGGCGACAAACGTTGCGCCCCATATTACGGCTGCCAGAACGAGAAGCAGCGAGCTTCTAAGCTTCTTATATGCATTGCGATTCTGCATGTTTTCATCTCCTATCGAAAATCACCTGGTTATTATAGAGTACAAGCGGTTAATTTGCAATTCCTTTTTAGGCTGATGATTCGATATTCCGTGTAAACGCTTGTATTTCACACGGATTGAGGGTATAATCACCATGTAACATATTTGATACCCGGGGGCACAAGGCTTTCGGGCAAAAGCCGTTTAGAAGAAAGGCAGCAATATGCGCAATATTATCAGCAAGGATTCCATGCCCGTATCAAGCTGGTCAGGAGGCAGGACCACGGAGATCTTCATCTTTCCCGTTGGAGAAAGGTATTCGGACAGGAATTTCCTATTCAGAATCAGCACGGCGGAGGTGGAGCTTGACAGCTCCGATTTCACCTCGCTTCCGGATTACGAAAGGCTCATCGCTTGCTTAAGCGGTGAAATGCTTCTCACCCACAATAGCGGCGACAGCATAAGGGTGAAACCAATGTCGAGCATTCATCGATTTGACGGAGGGGCGGATACACACTGCGAGGGCAGGGCAAGCGACCTTAACCTTATGCTCAGAAAGGGCAGGGCAAAGGGATCGCTGCGCTTTGTTCCGTCAGGAGAGAAGCTGAGTTTTTGTCTGTCAGATAAGCAATTCGTCGTAATCTATTCACCGTCAGAGGGAAGAGCGGCGGTAATGACGGACGGGAAGTACACTGAAGAAACGGCTTCCCTTTCAGCAGTTTTTTATGTGGAGCTGATATAGGAGGATTCGGATGCAGAACCCACTCTTTTCGGTACTCGGCAGATCGCAGAACTATGTCCGGCTAAGAGAGGCACTTGCGAAAGGCGAGGGCCCAGTCAGCGTATTCGGGCTTGGCGAAGCCCAGCGCATGCATGCTGCAAGTGCGCTTCACGCGGACTTAAGCGGTGTAACGCTCTTTGTTGCGCCGAGCGCACACTATGCGAAGCAGACATTGGAAGCGGTGTCCGCATATCATCCGGACGCAATGCTCTTTCCTGCAAGGGAAGTGCCGCTGAACGCTCACAGCTTTGTTCAGTCCCAAGAGCTTACTATGCAGCGAATGAGGGTTATCAACAGGCTTGTGAATGGAGATGGCGGCTTTGTGATAGTCGCAAGCATCGAGGCACTGATGCAGCGGATGGTGATGCCGGAAGCGATCGCAGGCTATTCAAGGACCGTTAGGGTCGGCATGACCATAGAACCCAAATCCCTATTGAAGCACTTTATCGATGCCGGCTATGAGCGTGTTGAAGTGTGCGAGGGAAGGGGACAGGTCACCCAGCGCGGAGGCTGTATAGATATATTTCCGGTGACATCCGATAATCCCGTTCGTATCGAGTTTTTTGATGACGAAGTCGATACCATGAGGGAGTATGATCCGCTCACGCAGCGTTCAATAGAAAACGTGATGAGCATCAGTATACCGCCTGCAACTGAGCTTCCGCTGACACGGGATATGCGGCAGAAGGGAATTGCAGCGCTGAGAAAATACTCGCGATATGAGCCTGAAACCGAGAAGCTTCGGGCCGGAGGAGTGCCGGACAATGCGCTTGCGCTGCTTCCGTTGTTCAGTCCCCAAGAATACTGCCTTATCGATTACCTTCCCGATAACAGCATTATCCTTATAGACGAACCTGCAAGGATCGATGAGAGCGCAAAGTATGTTTACACCTCATTTATGAACGAGCTTGGAGACGTGCTTGCCGCGAATGAGGGGCATCCGCTTCAGGAGGGGCTTGTCCACACCGCAAGCTATACGATCGAGCGGCTCAATACCAAAAGAAGCGCAATGCTGTTTGCGTTTTCACGGAGCTATAACCTGATAAGGCCCAACGCAGTGGTCAAGTTTGAGACCATGCAGATCCCAAAGTATATGCTGGGTGTTCAGGGCCTGGACGATGCGCTCAGGCAGGACATAACCGGGTGGAAGAAAAAGGATTATTCTGTGCTTGTCTATGCAGGCGAGCACGCGCAGAGGGTCAAGGATCTGTTTGCGGAGCTGGACCTGGAAGCTCCTATAATTCCGCATTTGGAACGCGAGATCATCCCTCGTGAAGTCAGCATAATCGGAGAGAGCATACCGATGGGCTTCGAATACCCGGAGCTTTCGCTTGCGGTGATTTCGGAGCATGAGCTGTTTGGCGCAGAGTTTCGCCGTCAGGCGACAGCACCCAAGCGCAGCAAGAACATGCTATCGCTTGCGGAGCTTTCGCCCGGAGATTTGATAGTCCATGAGCGTCATGGAATAGGAAGATTCAATGGCGTATCTTCCCTGACCGTGGACGGCAAAACCCGTGATTATATCGAGCTTTGCTATCAGGGCGGCGATAAGGTCTATATCCCGACTGATCAGCTGGACAGGGTACAGAAATACATCGGCGGAGATGTTGAAAAGCAAAAGCTGTCTAAACTCGGCTCAACCGAATGGCAAAAGACCGTTGCGCGGACCCGGGACAGCGTAAAGCATCTTGCATTTGACCTTGTTAAGCTTTACGGCGAACGCTCAAGGCGCAAGGGCTTTCGTTTTTCACCGGATACCGATTGGCAGCGCAGGCTTGAGCTCAGCTTTCCGTTCAACGAAACTCCGGATCAGCTTTCTTCTATCGAAGAGATCAAGAAGGATATGGAGTCCGATAGAATAATGGATAGGCTGCTCTGCGGCGATGTCGGCTATGGAAAGACGGAGGTTGCGCTGCGTGCTGCGTTCAAGTGCGTCATGGACGGCAAGCAATGTGCTTTTCTCGTCCCGACTACCATCCTTGCCCAGCAGCACTATAACACCTTGACTTCTCGCTTTGCCGATTTTCCGGTTCGTGTTGAGCTTCTTTCAAGGTTCAGAACTGCGGCGGAGAGCAGGGAGATCAAGCACAAGCTTGAAAACGGTGAGATAGATGTGATAATCGGCACCCACAGTCTGTTGGCAAAGGACGTGAAATTCTACGACTTGGGGCTTCTGATTATAGATGAGGAACAGCGGTTTGGCGTAAACCACAAGGAACAGATAAAGAACATGAAGCAAAATGTTGATGTGCTGACCCTTTCCGCAACGCCGATCCCACGAACTCTTCACATGAGCATGAGCGGAATACGCGATATGAGCGTCATTGATACCCCACCGCAGGAACGCTTTCCGGTACAGACCTATGTAACGGAGTATTCCGATCGCCTTGTTCGTGAAGCGATATTGAAGGAGCTCGGCAGGGGAGGACAGGTGTTTTACCTATACAACAATGTCAAGGGTATGGACCTGTTCGCAGAGAGGCTGTCAAAGCTCGTTCCCGAAGCAAGGGTCGTCTATGCCCATGGCCAGATGCCGGAGCAGCAGCTCGAAAAGACTATGCTGGACTTTATCGAGAATAGGTTTGATGTGCTCCTTTGCAGCACGATTATAGAAAACGGCATCGATATTCGCAACGCAAATACGCTCATAGTGCAGAACTCCGACTGCTTTGGGCTTTCACAGCTCTATCAGCTCCGTGGGCGCATTGGCAGGGGATCAAGGCTTGGCTACGCTTACTTCACATTCGAAGCCGACAAGGTATTGACAGAAACGGCAGCCAAACGTCTTGCGGCAATAAGGCAGTTCACGCAGTTCGGTTCGGGCTTCCGTATTGCCATGCGCGACCTTGAGATAAGGGGCGCCGGCGAGCTTCTGGGCGCGGAGCAGCACGGTCATATGGAGGCAGTGGGCTATGAGATGTACTGCAAGCTCATAGACTCCGCAATAAAGGAAGCCAAGGGAGAACCTGTCAAGGTCAGTGTCGATACCGTCATGGAAATCCCGATCGACGCCTATATTCCAAAGAAATACATCACCCGGGAAGAGACAAGGATGCAGATGTACAGGCGCATAGCTTCGGTCACGAATATCGACGAGATGAGCGACGTGCAGGATGAATTCATCGATCGCTTCGGCGATATTCCAAAGCCTGTGCAGAACCTGCTGGACATCTCGCTCTATAAGGCGCGCGCATCGAATATGGGTATTACCAAGATTTCGGTAAAAACCGGTGAAATTCGAATTTCGATCGACAGCAGCACCAATATCGATCCTGTAAAGCTGGTGACAAATATTCCCTCTGTCGAGGGCGCATCCGTAATAGGAGGCAGCGAGACGGCCATCGTCATAAAACGCAGAAACAAAAGCGTTGAGGAGATGTTTGATGCAGCAAAATCAGTCATCAACACCCTGATGAGCTTTGTTTACGAAAATAAATCGGAGCCGTAATGAGCCGTTGCCAATTACTATTTGGATATGTTATAATGACATTGATATAGGAAGAGAAATAGATGAATGAACTGATAAACAAGCAGCATACCGATGAATTTAAGCATACTCGCTATGGGCTTTTGGGCAACGTTTCGGATAACGGCTGCGGTGCTATCGCTGCATATAACATACTCAATTTCGAGGGCATCAAGACAAGCTTTGATGAGGTGGTCAAGGGCATCGGAAAGCGTTTTGGCATGGTGATTGGCCTTGGCAAGCTTGGGACAAACCTGATTTCGCTCATGCTGTATCTTGCAAAATACTTCGTGCTGCGCATTCGTTTTCTGTTCCTGAAAAGGGGACGCGCGATGACGAACTGCAGCTCGGTACTGATTTTCTATTATTGGCGCAGCAAAAAGCGAATCGGGGCGCATTATATTTCGGCTCACAGGTGTGAGGACGGATTGTTTGATGTGTATAACTATGCGTTCAGGCCCATTCATGTCGATCTCACGGAATTCATCTCCGGAATGAGAGAAAAGCACGAGTACCCGATATGGCTGGTGGGCATCGTAAAGAGGAAAGGAAAGGGAAGATGAAAAAAGCAGAAAAGATTATAATATGGGTGCTGCCGATTGTGATTTTTGCGGCTTTCCTCTGCTATGCAATGCTGTCTCCGAGAGCAGGAAGCATAGCGGTGATTACCGGTGCCGTTTCGGTATTTCTATTTACCGCATTTTTGCTGAGAGGCGCACGAAACGTGCTAAACTTCTTCCGAGTAGGCATGTATAACCGCAGGGATGAGCTTATTGGCGAACGCACCGCATACCATATGCACCCGAAAAAAGCGATATTCATCCGATCACTCATAGCGCAGCCTTTGATAATCTTTTTGGTTTATTTGATCTTCACTGCTGTCAACGGCTACTCCGGGACCGTATTCAGCAAATACTCCGCAATATTCATGCAGCAGAACGTGTATGGGATCGGCATGTATGCAAATGCCGCTTGGGATAAGTTGTCGTTAATTCCTGTGCCGGAGCTGTGGAATGAGCTGCTTGCTCTGATAGGAATTAACAACAGCGTGGTAACGACTGTAATTGCATTCGCTGTGAATTCGGTTTTGGTTTCGCTTGTGTGCGTTATGCTCTATGAAGTGCTTCTCCTTGACTGCGACCGCCGCACATCGATGAACGGGGTGACGCTGCTGTTCATTTCGCCGACAATACTGTATCTCATGATGCCTAATTCAGGCACGGCCGCAATGATGCTGCTGTCGCTGATGTTCATCTACTATATGAAGACCTCGCATCCGGTGAAGGGGCTTATCTGTATGCTTGCGGCGATCACGGTAAATGTGCTATGCGCTGTGCTTCTCGTTCCGTTTATTCTGTTTACGGTAAAGCTTATTGTAAAGAGAAGAGGCTCTGCGGCTCCCATTGCCGCGCTCTGCATAGGTACAGTGCTGGTGGCAGGCGCATGTGCTCTTATCGCATCAGGAGTGGTATCGGTGCCTGCGGCAAAGCTCATATACCCTGACGGCTTCCGTTGGTTTTTTGAAGGGCTGAGCGCTGCGGTCACACGCTGGAATGCTTCACCATCGACATCGCTTCAGATGTTCTTTGCGATAGGAGCGCAAATAATCGCACTGCTTTTGCTTATACTATGTGCGAGGCGTGTTGATGCTGCAACGAACATGCTGATGGCTGCCTGGCTTGCGCTGACCCCGATGGCGTTCTCCGATCCTTCCATGGCGGTTTATGCCGTCTGTATCTGTCCTGCGCTTCCGATACTGACCGCTGCTTCCGCCAAGACGCGGACTCAAAGGCTTATTGTATGCGCGATCATACTGGCAGCATTTGTTCTGTTTGCATCGCTGATATTCGCATATAGGCTCGTTTAGTCAAGATCGGCAAAATATAACCGCTTTTTGAGCAAAATACCGGCTTGCAAGTATTGAATTATGCGTAATGCTGTGCTATAATTTCCCCGAAAAGTAGATATGCCTTATCAAGAGTGGCAGAGGGACCGGCCCTGTGAAGCCACGGCAACCTGCCCCGGTCAGACCGGCAGCAAGGTGCTAATTCCGACGGCAAAGAGGAGGTCAATGAACCTCAGCTTTTCCGGGAGATGAGAGCAGTAAAGAAGTAATTTTGCGGTGCTCCATCGGGGCGCCGCTTTTTTCTTGTAAAACCGCTTACACCCCGAACTTTCCAATGAAGAAAGGATAGAATATGAAAAAGATCAAACGTCTGTTCACCTCCGAATCAGTAACCGAGGGACATCCCGACAAGGTATGCGATAATATCGCCGATGCAGTCCTCGATGCAATGCTTACCAATGACCCCGGTTCACGCGTGGCCTGCGAATGCTGTGCAACCACCGGTATGGTCATGGTAATGGGAGAAGTTACTACTAATTGCTACATTGATATTCCCAAGCTTGTGCGTGATGTTGTGCTGGATATCGGCTATGATAAGCCTGAATACGGCTTTGACGGTCATACACTGGCAGTTATCAGTGCGATAAATGGGCAGTCCCCGGATATCGCAATGGGCGTTGACAAGAGCTTTGAAGCCAAGCATGGCGATACCGATCCATATGATATCGGCGCAGGAGATCAGGGCATGATGTTCGGCTTTGCCTGCGATGAAACCCCGGAGTGTATGCCGCTTCCGATAAGCCTTGCACATAAGCTTTCAAAGAGGCTTACCGAGGTTCGCAAGAGCGGTCTGCTTCCTTATCTTCGTCCCGACGGCAAAAGCCAAGTGACCGCGGAATATGATGAATCCGATCGTCCCATCAGGATCGATACCGTCGTAATATCCGCACAGCACGATCCGGATGTGGATATGGATAAGCTCCGTGATGACATCATTGAAAATGTAATTAAGCCTGTTATTCCGGAAAACCTCATGGATGAGAATACCAAGGTGTTTGTAAACCCAACCGGAAGGTTTGTTATCGGCGGTCCGCAAGGCGATTCCGGACTTACAGGCAGAAAGATAATCGTGGATACCTATGGAGGCTATGGAAGGCACGGAGGCGGCAGCTTCTCCGGCAAGGACCCCACCAAGGTTGACCGCTCGGCAGCATATGCCGCAAGGTATGCGGCAAAGAATATCGTTGCCCAGGGCTATGCCAGGAAGTGCGAGCTCCAGCTTGCCTATGCGATCGGCGTTGCAAAGCCCGTATCCGTGCGCGTTGATACCTTTGGTACAGGCACGGTCCCCGATTCCGAGATTGAAGCGATGCTGGTCAGGAGCTTTGATTTCAGACCGGCCGCTATCATAGAGCGACTAAGACTCAGACAGCCCATTTACAGAAAGACCGCCGCGTACGGCCATTTCGGACGCGAGGATGAATGCTTCCCCTGGGAAAAGCTGGATCTGGAGTTCATAAAGTAAAGACATATCAGCCTAACTTTGAAAGCCCCCGCTCAGGGGCTTTCCATTATTTAGAAACATTTTTTTGCTTTTGCCGCTTGTAAAGCCGAAATAATATGATATAATAAATACATACGAAAGCGGATATGCTTATCACAGCGATATCTTTTCGTAAATTATTACCGGGAGGTTGTTATTATGGAAAAGTGGAAATGTACGGTTTGCGGTTATGTTCATGAAGGCCCCATTACTCCGGATTTTAAGTGCCCCAAGTGCCATGTGGGTGCCGACAGGTTTGTAAAGCTCGTCGAGGAAAAGAAAAACCCCTATGCCGGAACCAAGACGGAAAGGAACCTTTGGGAAGCATTCGCAGGCGAATCCCAGGCGCGCAATAAGTATACTTATTTTGCTTCCGTTGCGAAGAAGGCAGGCTATGAACAGATTGCCGCACTCTTCCTGAAGACTGCTGAGAATGAAAAGGAGCACGCAAAGCTTTGGTTCAAGGCGCTTGGCGAGTTAGGCGATACCGCCGCTAATCTGCTTCATGCGGCCGAGGGCGAAAACTTTGAATGGACGGATATGTATGACCGTATGGCTCGCGAGGCTGATGAGGAGGGATTCCATGATTTGGCTGCTCAGTTCCGCGGCGTCGCCGCCATCGAGAAGGAGCATGAGGAACGCTATCGCAAGCTGCTTGCAAATGTTGAGACCATGTCCGTCTTTGAAAAGAGCGGCGTAACCATCTGGGAGTGCCGCAACTGCGGACATATCGCCGTTGGAGTAAAGGCTCCCGAGGTTTGCCCGGTCTGCAACCATCCGCAGAGTTATTTTGAAGTCAGGGCAGAGAACTATTAACGGTCAGCACGCCTGATAACATCCAAGCACCCATGCGCATGGGTGCTTGGTTTGCATAGGGCGAAATTCGAATGAAGTCGCATTTTTACACAGTGAATATGGAGAAGAATACTGGAGAGCTTATTATCCGGCCGTTTGAGGAAGGGGATTGGCAAGCTATTTGCAGAATACATGATGAAGCAAGAATGATAGAGCTGCAATATGCCGGGCTTGAGCAGGCGTTCCTTCCGCTTTGGATTGCGGCGGATAGGGAAGGGCTTTTTGATTATACGGTCGAGGTTGCCGAGCTTGACGGCAGCGTCGCCGGCTTTATCGCCTATGAGGACGGCGAACTTGGCTGGCTGTACGTTGATCCTGCTCGCCATGGACATGGGATCGGAGGCGCACTGGTCGACAGAGCATGTGACCGCTCCCGAAAGCCCCTAACCCTTGAGGTACTCGTCGGCAATGAAAGCGCACGAGCCATGTACGAGCATAAGGGTTTCTCTGTTCGAAAAACCATCTCGGGAAGAATGCCGGGCAATGAAAGTTTTTCTGTAACGGTCTATGAAATGCAAAAATAGGGATAGTCCATAACTGAATGCGTATTGTGCATGAGCCGTCGATAGATTCATCTGTGAAGCGGCTCGGATCTGTTTCGGCACTGCTCATATCAAGCTATATAAACTTAAAACCACTCTAACCGGATAGATTGCGGAAGGGTGGTTTTTTATAGCAGCTGCAAAAATATGTGAAGGCATGATCTGATAACCGACAAGGCAGGATCGCCCATTTCATTCAACATTCTGTTCGCTGTCGTCCTCGGACTTTTGAGCCTTTTCGGGTCGCTTGATGCTAAGCTTGCCATCCTTGATCTTGACTGAGAGCACAGGCATTCTTCGGAGGAAATACCATAGTATGAACAGAAGCTGAACCACCGCTGCGATAACATAAATGAGGTACATGTTTTCGATATTTATGGTCAGGTGCAGCGACAGCGCAAGCCCCCATATCAGGCCTGCCTGCATAAAAAATTGAACGAGGATCGGATGCCATATAGCGCTCAGCACCGTTCCTACGATAAAACTAACGGGAATTGCCACTATAAAGGCAAGCCAAGCCCTTTCTATCTCAGGTGCTGCGAGCTTGATAATGAAAAATGCGATAACAGCGATCAGCCAAACGAGGCTGATGCTCATCAGGGTTATTATGCTGTGCTTGAGCTTGGGCGCGGCCTTGCGGCTCTTCCGATGCTTTTCGGAAAGAAGATCATTCACGGTAACTCCGAAAAGGTCTGCAAGCACAACGAGCACGCAGATATCGGGAACGCCCTCTGCTCTCTCCCATTTGGAGACGGATTTGTCCGAATAGTGGATCTTTTCCGCAAGCTCCGCTTGGGTCAGATGGCATTCCTTCCTGTAGTAGGTTATGTTGGAAGCAATCAGCTGCTTCACCTTATCATCATCTCTAATAGCCATGGCAAGATTATACACGAGGCGATATCAAAATGCAACACCTTTATTTTTTCTAATAAAATCAAGCACTCTACTGTCAGTAGAGAGGCTTGATTTCTTCTCTACCGGGCGAAAATGCTCGGGTAGAGAATTTGAAGAGCGTAATAGGGTGCATTCCTGCCGGGATTGTGGTAAACAATATCTGCAAGGAAAATTGCGAACCACACATTCGGAGGACCATAATTCATGGAAAGGATGACAGCTGACAGAATAAGGATGTCCGGCAAGACTGCCGAGATCATTCGTACGATTACTGCTCCGCCGTTCATGGCGCTGCTGCTGGTCTCAATGCTTTATATAGGGCTTGGGAGCGAAGCGTTTGTTTCACCGCTTCATTATATAGAAGCCATATTTACACTGACGCTTCTTCCTCTGCTTGCTTATCTTCCCTGCCGCTTGATACCTTCACTCAAGAGCAAGGGCAGAAAGCTTGAACGAAATCTGGCGCTGGTGTTTTCTGTGCTTGGTTATGTCTTGGGTGCGGTATTCGCCCTTTTCGGAGGGGGAACGAGGATCGAGATCATTCTTTATCTGACCTACCTGATATCCGGGATGCTCACTGCACTGACCACCATCTTCGGGTTTAAAGCGAGCGGACATACCTGCGGCACTTCAGGGCCTGCGGCGCTGCTTGTCTACTGTATGGGACCGCTTTATGCGCTGATGTTTGCGCTGCTCATTCCCGTTTATGCATCATCCATCAAGCTTAAGAGGCACACGCTTCCTCAGCTTATCGCAGGGACGATCGTCCCGGTAGTCGCGCTCATGGCAGCCATCATGATCGCAGGCGCAATAGTATAACAGAAACAGATATTATAAGGGAGCTCCCCGAAAGGGGGGCTTCCCCCTTTATGCGCTGAAATTCCTCATAATGATGCTATATTTCTGAGAAAACAGCCCATTGTTAATAAATTTGCCACAAAGAAGATTGATGAAACCCTCCGGATGCGGTATAATTAGAATATGAAAACTGACAGCGGCAAAAAAAGAGATAATAAGCACAACGGTCAGATAAGGCCGGTACTATGCCTGCTTGCGCTCGCGCTTCTTGCGTCGGCGATTTTGCTTACAGGATTGAACCTTACGGGCAAGGACAGGGAGCTTTCGATGCACCCTACGCCCGAACCCACAGCCGAATTCATTCGCGACAATACTCCGATACCGATCCCTCCGACCGAGGCTGCTGAGCCGACTTTTACCCCGGAGCCTACCCCTGAACCCTATGTGCCAACAGCAATATTTGTTGATGGAAATGATGTATGCACGCTTGCAAGCCGTCAGGCTGCAGAAAACCTTCTGCTCGATGTTATTGAGCACTTTGAGTCAATGCTTAATGCTCCGGGAATACATTCTGAGATAGAGGGCGGCGTTGAATTAGTCCCCGTCACGGAAGCGGTGAAGTTCATGAGCTATGATAATGCCTATGCGCTGCTTACGGGTGATGATACTCCGCTAAGAGTTGTCAGCAGGAATCTTGTCTATGAAACCGAAAGCCTAAGTCATGGCACAAGTATTTTACAAAGCGATGATTATTACATCGGCACCAGATTTGTTGCTTCCTACGGAATTGACGGCAAGAACAGGCGCAGCATTGAATATACTTATGTGAACGGCGTACTCACCGGAAGCGAGATATTGGAGATCCGAACGCTCTATTCATCCGTGATGGAGAATATCATCGTCGGCACTCGCCCGGTTCCGGACTCCGATACGAACTTCGGAGATTTTGGCAGATCCGACTGTGAATATTATGACGCCGCATTCCGCTATCCCGTGGATCCGCGCAGCTGTACGCTCAAAAAGTATTTTGGCTTTTATAACGGCGTAATGCATCCCGGAATAGACTATGAATGCCCCATGAATACTCCATGCAAGAGCGTGCTTGCAGGGAAGGTGATCTCCGTGATGGAGCGTGGCGCATATGGACTGACCGTTGATATCGAGCATAACAACGGATTGATATCAAGGTATTCGGGTCTTGCGAGCGTGACGGTGGAGGTTGGAGACACGCTTAGCATATCCGAACAGATAGGCGTGACAGGAGAGAGCCTTTTTCACTTTGAACTTATTCTCAACGGTCGTCCGAGAAATCCAAGGATTTATCTATTTAAATTGTGGAATACTTGACTTCCGGCAGAGCAGAATGGTATAATCGATTGTTGAATAACCAATTGGAGAAGCATATGTCTGAAAACGATTATTTTGAGATCCGAGGCGGTGTACCGCTTAGAGGCAGTGTGACTATCAGCGGCTCGAAGAATGCCGCGCTTCCGATACTATGTGCCTGCGTGCTCGCTGAGGACAAGTGCCGCATAGAGAATCTGCCCAATATTGAAGATATTAACAGGCTCCTTGAGATCCTTTCAATGCTTGGTGCAGGTATAGAACGAATATCAGACAGCATCATTGAGATAGATCCATCAACAATAAACGGCAGAATAGTGACCCCGGAAATGGCATCCAAGCTGCGTGCGTCCTATTATATGCTGGGTGCTCTTCTTGCGCGCTTCGGCGAGGTTGAGATAACTCAGCCCGGCGGCTGCAGGATTGGCCAAAGACCAATGGACTTTCATATCAAGGGTATGCGCGCACTGGGGGCAGAGGTCAGCGAACGCGGCGATGTCATCTCCGCAAAGGCTGAGAGACTGGTCGGCGCCGATATAGTATTCGATATGGCAAGCGTCGGAGCAACCATTAATGTTATGCTGGCCGCCTGCCGCGCCGAGGGAAGAACTACCATTACCAACGCTGCGCGTGAGCCGCATGTTGTGGATGTTGCGAACTTCCTAAATACCATGGGTGCGAGTATTCGCGGTGCAGGCACCGACATTATCCGCATCAATGGGAGGCAGAACCTGCACGGCTGCACTTATGCGGTGATTCCGGATCAGATAGAGGCCGGCACCTATATGATAGCTGCCGCCGCAACCAAGGGCGATGTGATAATCAGGAATGTTATTCCAACACATCTGGAATCCGTGACTGCAAAGCTTTTGGAATGCGGTACCGATGTTCAGACGAGGGATGACGGTAATGAATTCGTTATTCAAGTCAGAGCTTCAGAAAGACCTCGTGCCGTCAACATCAAGACGATGCCGTATCCGGGCTTCCCGACAGACCTTCAGCAGCCCATGAGCAGTATGCTAACGCTCGCCGAGGGCAGGAGCATGGTTACGGAGAATTTGTTTGAGAACAGGTTCAACCATTGCGACGAACTCGTCAGAATGGGTGCGAAGATTATTGTAAATGGCAGAACAGCAACGATAGAGGGCGTTGAAAGGCTGTACGGAACCTCGGTAAAGGTCACAGACCTTCGGGCAGGCGCAGCGATGATAGTAGCGGCGCTGGTGGCGGAAGGAACCACAAAGATCAGAAACATTTACAGTATCGACAGGGGTTATGAACGGCTTGAAGAGAAGCTGACTGCGCTGGGAGCCGGGATCAGACGCATCCGTGAGGAATGATAGCGAGTATAATTATAATATTGAAATAATATTTGAGGGGGAACGAATATGGAATACATTCGGGCGATAATCCTCGGAATAGTGCAGGGACTCTGTGAGTTTCTGCCGGTCTCGAGCAGCGGTCATCTGCTGATATTTCAGAACCTGTTCGGCATCACTGCCGACGGCCTGTTCTTTACCGTAATGCTTCATCTGGGTACGCTCCTTGCGGTACTCATCGTATACAGAAAACGCATAATCGAGATGCTATGCCATCCGGTCAGGCTTTGGAAATACTGGGTATGGATGATAGCAGCCACGCTTGTGACGGTCATTATGCAGCTCGTACTGGGCGACTTCTTTGAATCGGCGAATGACGGGCGTTATTTGGGATACTGCTTCATTTTCACAGCACTTCTTTTGACCGCATGTGATGTCATGAGAAAGAATTACAGCGCAGATCTGAGCGTTCAGACGATGAAATGGTATCAGGCCTTGTTCATCGGCTTCATGCAGGGAATTGCTATCCTGCCTGGCGTGTCACGATCCGGAGCAACCATCACGGGCGCAAGCCTATGCAGAATGAAGAAAGAGGATGCCGCCGAATTCAGCTTCCTGCTTTCGATACCTGCCATTCTTGGCGGCGCTGTGCTTGAGGTCCCCGGTGCAATAAAGGAAGGAATAAACGGGGGAATACTTCCAGTTCTGGTCGGAGTCCTCGCTGCCGGCATTTGCGGATACTTTGCGGTACGCTTTATGATAAAGCTTATAACGAAGCATTCGTTCCGGGGCTTTGCCATATATACGGCGGTTCTGGGCATATATCTGATACTCGACTGGAATGTTTTTCATCTGGTTTTCAAGTGATCTGAATGCTGCTCGATTGCAGCCATAACAGCGGATGATGCTGTCGGCTGAACCGGCACGGGCAAATAACTATAATACCATTTTTACTGAAATCATGGGGGCTCTATTTGCAAGAGTCCTCATGTTTTTTAGAATACTCCGTCGATGATACTATTTCTCCTATCGCAATAGGGAAAAAGGAGAATTATTGTGTTCGACCACTCATATAATTGAGCGATAAAGCGATGGAGGGAAAGAATGAAGAAATACCTTGGTTTTTTCAGAACTATCTCATTTGTTTTGATGCTTTCAATGTGCATAATGATGCTTGCAGGCTGCAATAAGGGGGACATCACTCCGCAGCCGGTAACAGAAGCTCCCGAGCAGGGAACGGCGAAGCCGACGCAGGAACCGACGCCGCTGCCGAGTATCGAACCGACACCCGAGGCGTCTCTCGAAAGAACGCGCCGCTCAACGCTGTACTTCAGCTCCGATGAGGGATACACCATCCCGGTTTCTGTCTCAATTCCGTGGGAGACCGGTATTGCAAAGGCATGCCTAAACAAGCTTGTTAAGAATGAAGCCAATAGGCTTGAATTCCAACAGCAAGGAATAGTAGGAGTGATACCGGACGGTACTGAGATAGAACTCAACATCGTTGAAGGCCATGCTATCGTGAATCTGAAGCATATGCCGGCGCTTCCCGATGCAGAGGCCGAGCAGCTGATGTTCGTGTCGATAGTAAACACGCTTACGGAGTTTGACAGCATTAATGAGGTGACCATTCTTCTGGACGGTAAGGACGGAAGGACCGTGAACGGCAGCGCACTACCCAGCAATCACGCTGCGTATAGGGTGAATGTCGAGCAGAACTCCGTTGCAACCTCCGGCAGCGCCAATGCCATTACACTATACTTCCCGAACTCGTCGGGCAGCCTGAATATTCCCGTCACGCGCTATGTCCAGGGCAGTACCGACCTATACTCGTGCATAAGCGAGCTGGTTTCGGGAACCGACCTTCCGAATCTGGTAAGCTGTTTCCCGACGGACACCATCGTTCTCGGTGCAACGCTCGAAAATGGGGTGCTAAGGATCAATTTGACCGAGGATTTCGTTGCAATTTCGGAAACACCGGGCCTGTATGAGCTTGCCGTTAACAGCGCAATGCTCACAGCACAGGGCTTTGGGAGTGTCGATGAGGTCATATTCTATGTCAACGGCATAGAGTACACCAAGAATAACGATTGAAAGAGAGAGATATGCTGCAGGGTCTGCGCTTCAGACCCTTGCAGCATTAACAACGAACTATTAATGAATCCCCGGAGATAATGCGGAAGGGAATTTGAACGGCAAACTTTTTTGAGAAAGCGGAAAAATAGTGCTTGACAAACCATCTATCAAATGATAGAATACAAACGTTGCAGCGGAGGGGCATGATGTAATGGTAACATAGCGGTCTCCAAAACCGTTCTTCTGAGTTCGAATCTTAGTGCCCCTGCCAAACACGAAGCAAGCTTTTACGGCTTGCTTCTTTGTTTTTGCCGGTTGTTATTGATGCCAAGATTTTTATGCAAAAAATTAGTATATTACGAATTATCCCTTTACAAACTAAAAAAATGTGTTACAATAGTCATGCTATGGTGCAGAGCCATGTGCAATCTGCCTGCTTCGTTTTGCGAGACTCCAACGCAATACGCAGCTTACAGGGATACTAAGTAACAGGAGGTTCTTTAAAATGGAAAAAGAACGCAAGAACGAGATCATCACCAGGTTTGCCCTTCATGAGGGCGATACCGGTTCCCCCGAGGTTCAGATCGCTCTTCTCACTGAGCGCATCAACCACCTTACCGAGCACCTCAAGACCCACCAGAAGGATAATCATTCCCGTCGTGGTCTGCTTAAGATGGTAGGTAAGCGCCGCGGTCTGCTCAACTACCTCAAGGAAGTTGACATCGAGCGTTACAGAACCATCATCGCTGAGCTCGGAATCAGGAAGTAATTTTATCTACAATGAAGGGCGGGGCGGAGTAACCCGCCTTTCTTTGTAAAGCATTAGGGAATGGATTTTCCCGTTCGGCTTGGATATTTCCTCGGAACGGCTGAATCCATTCCCTGACAGGATGACGGCAGAACAAGATATTTCGATTGTTTTCCTCAATAAGGAAGTTTTCTTGAGAGGGCATTTTTATTATCCGCAGCAGGCATATTAAAAATAGGGATAGATACATCGTGTACGCCTTCATCGGTTTATCTGTGTTAATAATTTAAGATAAAGATATAAAAGGAGCATGAACATGCAAAGAAAATTCACGTTAGAGCTCGCCGGAAGGATCATTGTCGCTGAAACCGGCAAGTATGCAGAACAGGCAGGCGGTTCGGTACTCATCAGCTGCGGCAATACAGCCCTGCTCGTATGCGCCACCGTATCCGGCCAGCCCAGGGAAGGAGCCGATTTCCTGCCTCTGAGCTGTGATTATGAAGAAAAGATGTATGCAGCCGGAAAGATCCCGGGAGGCTTCATCAAGCGCGAAGGCCGCCCCTCCGAAAAGGCTATACTTACCAGCCGTCTTATCGACCGTCCGATCCGTCCGCTTTTCCCCAAGGGATTCTATAATGATGTTCAGGTAGTTGCGACCTGCATGAGCGTTGAAAATGACGTACAGCCCGACATCCTTGCTATGAACGGTGCATCCCTTGCGCTGTCTATCAGCGAGGCTCCGTTTGCAGGCCCCATCGGCGCGGTCAGCGTTGGCTATGTTGACGGCAACTATATCATCAATCCCGATTCCAAGCAGCGTGAAGCCAGCCGCCTGCACCTTACCGTGGCAGGCACCAAGGACGCCGTCATGATGGTCGAAGCGGGCGCAAACGAGGTCACCGAGAAGGAAATGCTCGACGCAATCCTCCTTGGTCATGAATACATCAAGACCATCGTTGCCTGGATATCCGAGATACAGGCGGAGATCGGCAAGGAAAAGCTTGTCCCCGTTATCCATACTCCCGATGAGGAGCTTAAGGCAAAGGTCATCGAGTTTGCCCGTGAAAAGGTTGAATGGCAGCTTGATACCTTCGACAGACATGAGCGCGAACAGCGCACCTCGCAGGTAAAGGCTGAGACCATAGAGCATTTTGCTGAGGAGTATCCCGATTCCGCAGCCGATATCGACAATATTCTCTATTATCTCATGAAGGAGATCCTTCGTGATAAGATAATCAATAAGGGCATCCGTCCCGACGGACGCACTCACACCCAGATCCGCCCCATTTGGAGCGAGGTCGGTATCCTGCCCCGTACCCACGGTTCTGCGGTATTTACCCGCGGTCAGACCCAGGTAATGACTATTGCGACCCTTGGCACTCTCGGTGACGGCCAGACCATCGACGGTATTGGCGACGAGGAGTTTAAGAGGTACATTCATCACTATAACATGCCTCCGTACAGCACCGGAGAGGTCAAGCGTCTCGGCAGCCCCGGCAGGCGTGAGATTGGCCACGGCGCACTTGCGGAGCGTGCGCTCCTGCCCGTACTTCCCTCGGAGGAAGAATTCCCCTATGCTATCCGCCTCGTTTCAGAAGTTGTTTCCAGCAACGGTTCAACTTCTCAGGCTTCAATCTGCGGCAGCACCCTTTCCCTCATGGATGCAGGCGTACCCATCAAGGCGCCGGTCGCAGGCTGCGCAATGGGCCTTATCAAGGACGATAATACCGGAAATATCGCTATCCTCACCGATATTCAGGGCCTTGAGGATTTCATGGGCGATATGGATTTCAAGGTTGCCGGCACTCGCGAAGGCATAACTGCAATCCAGATGGATATTAAGATCAAGGGCATTGATGAGCAGATACTTACCCGCGCATTAGAGCAGGCAAGGCAGGGAAGGCTCTTCATCCTCGACAGGATGATGGAGACCATTGCAGAGCCTCGCAAGGAGCTTTCCGAGTTCGCACCTCGCATCCTTCAGTTTACCATCAACCCCGACAAGATTCGCGAGGTCATTGGCAGCGGCGGCAAGACCATCAACGGTATTGTTGCTGAGACCGGAGTCAAGATCGATATCGAGGATGACGGCAGGGTATTCATCGCTTCCACCGATGCAGCGGCGGCGGAGAAGGCAAAGAGCATCATTGACAATATCGTTCGGGATATCCAGGTCGGCGATGTTATCCTGGGCAAGGTGGTCAATATCCTTCCCATCGGCGCACAGGTCGAGCTAAAGCCCGGCAAGAAGGGCCTTGTTCATATCTCAAGGCTTGCAAATCACCGGGTTGAGCGTGTCGAGGATGTTGTATCCATCGGTGATGAGATACTTGTAAGAGTTACGGAGATCCGTGCTGACGGTAAGATCGACCTTACCCGTAAGGGGCTCATTCCCGATAACAAATAATCATTAGAACCTTTCGAGCTGCGAATCCTCGCAGCTCGTTTTCATTACCCGGCAGATTGGTTCATAAGCTTAATAAACAACAGAAAGTGGGTATGCTTATGAAATCAGAATCGAAGTTCAAACGTGTCGGGAGAATGTTTACGATAAACCTGCTGCTTGCGGCGATAATCGCAGGGCTGTACATTGCACTCATACATCCGTATTCCACAGAAGCCGTGGCGGTATCGGGCTTTCCCATCTACAAGGGCAGCAATAGGGACTGCGTAGCCCTTGAATGCGCGGTCAGCTGGGATGCCAAGGCACTGCCGGAGATACTTGACCTGTTGAACAAAAGCGGCGTGAATATCACCTTTGCCGTCAGCGGGGAATGGGCGGAGAACAACGGAGATTTGCTCCGCCGGATACTTGCCGAAGGGCATGAGCTGGCGACAATGGGCTATTCTCCCGATAAAGACGGGAAAGCTTCGTTCATACAGAATGACCTGAAAAAATCATGTGAAATAATAAAGAGTGAAACAGGCTTTGATGTGTCGCTATACTACTGCGGAAACAGGAATACGAATGTTTCTGCAATCGCTGCAAGGAGGTGCAAGCTTACGCCCATCAAGTGCACATTGGATCTTCTCTGCGCAAACGGAGTAGGAGAGGACATATTTAGCCGAATTAAAGGCAACACTAACGGAGGAAATATCCTGTTGGTGTCTCCAACGCAGGGTTTTTTGGAGGCTTTGCCGGATATATTAGCGTATTTTTACGATAAGGGCTTGACTATTACCACAGTTAGCAGTACAATATACAATTAGAAGCCGTATTGCTGCGATACGGTATCGGAGAAGGAAGAATAATATGATAATCAAGAAGAGATTGAATAACGGAATGCGTATCGTATGCGAACCCATGGAGGGAGTTCGCTCGGTATCCATTGGCGTTTGGATCGGCGCAGGTTCCATTTATGAGCGTGAGCCCGAGAGCGGTGTATCCCATTTCATAGAACATATGCTGTTCAAGGGTACAAACAAGCGTACCGCAAGCGAGATAGCGGAGCAAAGCGACGCGATAGGCGGTAACCTTAACGCATTCACATCAAAGGAATGCACCTGCTTTTATGTCAAGGTCATCGACGAAAACATACAGCGCGCACTGGAGCTGCTTGCGGATATCGTCTGCAATCCAAAGCTCGATATCGACGATATCGAGCGTGAAAAGGGTGTTGTGCTTGAGGAGATATCCATGAATGAGGATTCACCGGAGGATCTTGCCCACGAACAATTGTGCCAGACTTTTTACAAGGGCGACCCTCTTGCCGACCCCGTGCTCGGTACTGCCGAGAGCGTGCGCGCATTCACTCGCGAAACACTCACGGGATATATGTCGAGGCTGTATTGTCCGGACAATATGGTGCTGTCGGTGGCAGGACACTTTGATCCGGATGAATTCATTACGGCTGCTGAAAAATACTTTTCGGTCAGCGGCGGCAAGGATGGGGAGAAGATCGCATACGGACAGCCTGCAGGCGGCGTTAAGCTCAGATTCATTGAAAAGGATATCGAGCAGACGCATATCTGCCTTGCGTTCAATGGCTTCCCCGGAGAGAGCAAGGGACAATATCCGCTGTTCGTTCTTAACAACGCAGTTGGCGGCAGCATGAGTTCACGCCTCTTCCAGAGCATCAGAGAGTCCAATGGGTTGGCTTATTCCGTTTACTCAACACCTGCTTTCTTCACGACAACGGGCTATTTTACCCTGTACGCAGGCACCGGAGAGGAGCTGGTGGTCGATGTTGCCAAGCTCATGCTCAACGAATATGCAAGGGTGAAGAGGGACGGAATAACGGATACCGAGCTTGAAAGAGCCAAAAATCAGCTTAAGAGCAGCTATTTGCTTGGCAGCGAAAGCACATCCGCTCATGCTTCCACAAACGGAAGGACGGAGCTGCTGGGCGTGCCGCAGCTGAGCGAGGCAGAGGTGCTTGCAAAGATCGATGGCGTCGGGCTTTCCGATGTTGCGGAAATACTTCCGACCGTCTGTGATTTCAGCAATATGACCGCCGTTTTTGTCGGCAGGGTAAAGGAGTATGAGCAGGAGCTTACGGAGCTTGTAAATTCCTTTGCAAACTTATAAACCGGATTCGATATGGGAAAAGACAGAATGGATAAGCTTGATAAGATTTTTGAAATGCAGAAGCTGCTTGACGATGACATCTCAGCGCGCAGGCATCTTGAATTCAGCACCGAGGAATGGATGCAGAAGGAGATCCTTGCCATGCTCAGCGAGCTCAGCGAGGTGCTCGATGAGGTTAACTTCAAGTGGTGGAAGAACAAAAAGCCCATTGATGACAATGCATTGAGGGGGGAACTTGTGGACATACTGCATTTCTTTGTCAGCATGTGCATTCGCTCCGGCATGAGCGCGGACGAGCTGTTTGAGCGTTATGCTGAAAAGAATAAGGAGAATTTTGACCGTCAGTATGGCAGAAGCGAAAAGAAGGGCTATGAGGTGATCGATGGACAGAGTTAGGGTCAGGGTCAAGAAGAAGTATCGCGTCAGAAGGATCGGACTTGCGATAATTGCGATCCTTCTCATAAGCGTTATTATCGTCGGCATCATCAGACTTTCCGGATTTACCGCTGAAATGGCTCATGATGAGATGACCGTGAGCGAGAAGTATTCGGCCGTTATCATCAGGGATGAAAAGGTTTACACGGCTGCCAGCTATACGAGGGCTGATTATCTTGTGCCGGAGGGAAGCCTTGTCGAACCGGGTACTCCGGTAATGAACGTTTACAAGCGCGGCTACAGCGATGGCATGGGGATAACGCTCCAGCAGCTCAGTGAGGAGGTATATGCTGCGCAGCTTGAGCAGCTCGGAGATGTGAAGGATAGTACGCTCTCCGGGTATAACGAGGCAGTTTACGCCATCGAAGCGCGCATTGCTGAGGCTTCGCTCAGCGGAAGCGAGGAATCCATCATCGCGCTCGAGCAGCTGCTTTCAGAAAAGATGGACGAACGCAGCGAATATCTGAAAAGCATCCTTCAGCCCACGGAAAAGCTCAAAAACCTATACGATAGAGAGGAGCAGGCCAAGGCCAATTTGAATAATTGGCTGGAGGAGGTCGATACGGAGGACAGCGGTATCATCAGCTTTTATTTTGACGGCTATGAAAATGCGCTCAACAAGGACAAGCTCTCCATTATTTCCGCCCCTGTCGTCTCGGGTGCGCTAAAAAAGAAGAATGCAGTAAGCTGGACGGTGGAGTCGGAAACGCTCACATACAGGCTTATTGATCCCAATGAGTGGTATTGCGCTTTCCTGACCGATTCGGATGATGCTTTTCGTCTGGCAGAAGGAGTAACCTATGATATCAGCGTCAGCGGTTACGGCGAGTACAGTGCGACCGCATTAAAGTGCGTCATAAGCGGAAATAAGGTGGTGAACATACTCAGGGTCAACGATGAGCTTGGAGAGCTTGCGTATGCAAGGAATGTGAGCATCACCGTGAACGCTGTGCTTTCGGGTGAAAGGGTCGAGCTGGACTCGGTCATAAATGACGAGAACGGACAGTTTATCGATATCATGCAGGACGGAGTAAAAAAACGAATAGAGATAGAAGTGCTTGCAGTGGATGGTGATACCGCAATCATCAGAAGCGCAAGCGATGAATATGATTTGAGTTCGGGGGTGAAATATTGGGTACCGAAGAAGCGGATATTCAAGTCCGAGAAAGATTGAGGCTGGTTCGTGAAGGAATGGCGGAGGCTGCTTATGTTTCCGGCAGAGCCCTTGATGAAATAAGGCTGATCGCAGTTACAAAGTTCGTCGAAATATCGAGGATACTTCCGGCTGTATGGGATGGGATCACCGAGGTTGGCGAGAACAGAGCGCAGGAGTTTACCGATAAATATGGGTTCTTTACCGAACATTCGCTAATCAAGCACTTTATCGGAACGCTGCAAACGAACAAGGTCAAATACCTTGTTGGCAAGGCGGATCTCATTCAGTCGGTGGATAGGGAAGCGGTGCTTGCCGAAGTCAATCGAATAGCAGCAAAGAATAACATCGTTCAGCCGATACTTATCGAGGTCAACATCGGTGCAGAGGAGCAAAAATCGGGGATCCTGCCGCAAGCACTTCCGGAGCTGCTAAAGACAGCGTCCGGTATGCCCGGGGTGCTCGTAAAGGGTCTGATGTGCGTGCCTCCCATAGGCAGCGAGGAGGCCGTAAGGCCGTATTTTGCGAGGATGAGGGAACTATTCGAGCGCATGAAGAACTTTGAATCGGAGAACGTTTGTATGCAGGAGCTTTCCATGGGCATGAGCGGAGACTATAAGGCCGCAATTGCAGAGGGAGCAACCTATATTCGGGTCGGGAGCGCTATCTTTGGCCCCCGCAACTACAATAGACAGGCTCAACTTCGATAGGGGTTGATACTCCAAATGAAATCAGTTTTTCGGAGGAAAAAGTAATGGCAAATGTTAAGCAGGCAATCAAGAGGTTTTTTGGCTGGGGCGTCGATGATATGGAAGAAGAGGAACATGAAGAGGCTGAGGAAATAACCGAGAATCCGGTTCAGGTCGTAAGTCCGCGTCCACGCAGGCAGCCTGCTTCAGGAAATGTGATCAGTGTCCGAGGAAAAGCCGATATAAACGATTTGAAACTAATCGTTTATAAACCGATCAATTACGAGGACGCCGTAAACATTATCGGGTATCTCCGCAATAATCGTCAGGTCATAGTCAACATGGAAAAGCTTAACCGTGATGTCGCTCAGCGAATCCTGGATGTTGTCTTTGGTGCGATCTGTGCAGTTGACGGAAAGCTCTATAAGGTGAATGGCAGAATCTATGTTGTGTCACCGGCAGGCGGCGATGTCATAGGAAGCGATCTGGAATACTAAGCTATCCGTATAGCCATTCTATTGGGGACTGCAAATAGCGATCCCTCGCTTTCACATATTGGAGGTAATATGACAAGGGACGAGTTAATAACGAAAAAGTTTCCGCACTCGCTGTTTGGATACGATATTGCGGCGGTGGATAAATACCTGGACGAGATAATTCAGGAGCTTGACAGGCTGCATGCCGAGCTGGATGGGTTAAAGCGTGAGCTGAGTGGAAGCACCGCTGAATCCGTGATTGCGGAAGCCGACATAATCGAGGCGGTCGAGCGTGAGAGAAGGCTTGCGCCCAAGGAACCGGAAAAGCCCGATGAATCATATGGCAGCTTTTTAGCAGAGGATGACGAGACCAATGATCCAGGAGGATCGATCGGGCAGGACGAGGACGGAACGGCTGCGATCGACACAGGCATATAACAGCCAACATAGTATTGCGAAAAAGCAAAATAAGCATTAACTCATTAACGCATTATTATCATATCGTTTATAATCGCGTCGGCTCATGGGGTTGCCCCATATGTCGGCGCGATGATCTTTCATATAATCACATTCAAGCCCTATAAAACCAAATTCATTTCGGCTGCAGACCGAACAATTTACAAATAAATTACAATCTCAATACCCGACTGTGGTAGTTGGAGCCGCTTTTGTGCATTATAATAATGGCGCAAACCAAAAAAGGAGATAAAAAAATGAAAAAAACATTGGCACTTCTGATGACACTGGCGCTTGCTGTCGGTTGCCTGACGGCAATTGCAGGCTGCGGCAAAACGGGTTTTGATGACAGCAAAAACATCAGCGTTGTAACTCGAGAAGACGGAAGCGGAACTAAATCCGCGTTTATGGATATCATCGGCCTCAAGGGTCAATCCGATGTTTCGGGCGTTATTGTTGCGACCGGTACAGCGGCCGTGCTGCAGGAGGTTAAGGGTAACCCGATCGCCATCGCATACGAGAGCCTGGGCTATGTAACCGATGAGGTCAAGATCCTGACCGTTGACGGCGTTGAACCAAGTGTAGCAAATATTAAGAACGGAACCTATTCTATTGCGCGTCCGCTTAATGTCGTGTATAAGGAAAGCAGTCTTGAGGACGCTGCGAACTCGGCATTCCTTAGCTACCTGCAGAGCGCAGAGGCTCAGAAAATTATCAGCGATAACGGCTATGTGGCAACCAAGGACGGAGCCGCAGCATATACGGTGAATGCGGAGCTTTCGGGCGAGATAACTATCTCCGGAAGCACGTCCCTTAAGCCCCTGATGGAGATACTTGCATCTGAGTTCATGAAGATTCAGAGCAAGGTCAGCGTAACCGTTGGCGGCGGCGGCAGCGGTACCGGCTACAACGATGCCGAGAACGGCGTAACCGATTTCGGTATGATATCCGAAGCCTTCCATACGGACAAAGCTCCAAGCTGCACATATTACGAGGTTGCCAAGGATGGTATTGCGATAATCGTCAACACGGCAAACCCGATAACCGATATTTCACTCAATGACCTTAAAAACATCTATGATGTGAACGCCGGCGATAAGGCGGTTATCAAGTGGAGCGACCTCTCCAAGTAAGATGAAAAGCTTATACGGGTTTATCAATGCAAGAGAAAAGGTAATGCGTGGAGTGTTCCTTTTCTCCGCAGTATTTTCGATTCTGGCTCTTGTGACTATCACCGTATTTCTGTTTGTGAGCGGCATTCCGTTCATGGCCAAGACAGGAATTAAGGAGTTTTTGCTTGGAAGCGACTGGTCTCCGATGTCGGATTCACCGTCCTATGGCGTTTTCCCGATGATAGTCGCGACGTTCTATGTCACTGCATTGTCGGTCGTTATCGGAATCGGCATCGGGCTTTTGACCGCGATAGCGCTGTATAAATTCTGCCCCAAGAGGCTCGTCCCACCAATCAGGCAAATGATAAACCTGCTTTCCGGCATCCCCTCGGTCATCTTCGGTCTCTTTGGAATGACAGTCATAGTTCCGTTTGTAAGGGATTATCTCTCGCCAACAGGTGTGGGCTATGGTATTCTGTCCTCTTCATTGGTGCTTGGAATGATGATACTGCCAACCATTGTAAGCGTAAGCCTTGATGCGCTGAACAGCGTTCCGGGCGCATACTATGAAGGCGCACTTGCACTGGGCGCAACGAAGGAGCAGGCGACATTCAAGGTCATGCTTCCTGCTGCGAAGAGCGGAATACTTGCGGGTGTACTGCTTGCGATAGGAAGGGCGATCGGAGAGACGATGGCGGTCATCATGGTGATAGGCGGAAGCCCCGAAATGCCCAAGAGCATCTTTCAGAGCGTGAGAACGCTGACGGCGAATATCGCTATGGGAGCAATGGAACTGTCGGGAGATGCGCTTTCGGCGCTGATAGCAAGCGGCGTTGTGCTCTTCGTATTCACACTTATCCTGAATATCAGCTTCTCATTCCTGAAAAGGGATAAAAACGAGAGCAGGGAGAAACGAGGTGCGAATAAATGAAGAAGTTTTATTCCACTCTGAAGATAATATGCATCGCTGCGCTCGTTATCTCGCTGATTGCTCTTATTGCGGTTATAGCCTATGTGCTGATAAACGGCGTGGGCAAATTATCCGTAGGCCTCTTATTAGGAAATAATTCTGCGTCGCCAACGATCCTGCCTGCGCTGGTAGGTACGCTGGAGCTTGTCGGCATAGCGTCCGTCATTGCCGTCCCAATCGGTATTGCGAGCGCAATATTCCTTGTAGAATACACGAATAACAAGGGCAAATTCGTTCGCACGGTACAGGTTGCAACGGAAACCCTTGCAGGTATTCCGAGCATCGTTTACGGATTATTCGGATATTTGGTATTTGTCGTTGCGTGTGGATGGGGATATTCAATGCTGGGCGGCGGAATCACGCTTGCTATAATGATACTGCCAACGATAGTCCGATCCACGCAGGAAAGTCTGCTTGCTGTTGAGAGCGGCCTCAGAGAAGGCGCATATGCTCTCGGAACGAGCAAGGTCAGGACGATTTTTAAGATAGTCCTGCCGTCTGCCGCCGGAGGCATCGTAACGGCCGTTATCCTCGCTATCGGCCGTGTTGTATCTGAAAGTGCAGTGCTTATTCTCACCATCGGAATGGTTGTCAGCAAGGTACCCGAAACGCTTATGTCGCCGGGAACAAGCTTGGCGCTTGATATCTATTATTTCGCAAGCCATGGATACCCGGATGAATCGGCGGCAACAGCGGTCGTGTTGCTTGTTTTCGTAATAATGCTGAATCTGCTTGCAGGCTGGATAGGGAAGCTGATCAAAAAATCGACTTATGGAGACGGAAAATGAAGGAGTTTACAGGCAGCATGAACATATCCGCAAAGGCGTGTAACCTTTATTACGGTGATTTTCATGCATTAAAGGATATAAATATAGAGATCCCGGAAAAAGAGGTAACGGCTCTGATAGGACCTTCGGGATGCGGAAAGTCAACATTTCTGAAAATATTCAACCGGATGAACGACCTGGTTGAGGGCTGCCGCATTGAAGGAGAATACAGGATAGGTGATATTGACATTTTTGATAAGGATACGGATGTGAATGTGCTTAGAAAGAACGTCGGCATGGTCTTTCAAAAGCCAAACCCCTTCCCGATGAGCATTTATGACAATATCGCCTTTGCTCCGAGAACATTCGGCGTAAAGAAGAAAAGCGAGCTGGACGCCATTGTTGAGGAGTCGTTGCGGCGCGCAAGCATATGGGACGAGGTGAAGGATCGCCTTCGCAAAAACGCACTCGGAATGAGCGGCGGACAGCAGCAGAGGCTATGCATCGCTCGTTCTCTTGCAGCGAATCCAAAGATCCTTCTGATGGATGAGCCGACCTCGGCTCTCGACCCCATCTCTACGGGCAAGATAGAGGAGCTGATGGATGAGTTGAAGAAGGAGCTGACCATTGTCATCGTTACGCACAATATGCAGCAGGCGGTAAGGATAGCGGATAAGACCGCATTTTTCCTCCTGGGAGAGCTTGTTGAATACGGCGATACCGACGACATTTTCACCTCGCCCCATGATGAGCGCACCGAAAGATACATCACGGGCAGATTCGGATAATGATATGCAAATGAATGTTTTATGCAGAACAGGAGTATAGAAGATGTCTATCAGGAAAGTATTTGAGGAAGAACTCGCGGAGCTTAAGACCGAGCTTGTGGAAATGTGCTATCTCACCGAGCAGATGATCGGCGATGCTATTACCGCCCTTGTCAACCGTGATAGGGAGCTTGGGAAGAGCATAGGAGATATGGATAAGCGCGTTGATGAATACGAAATGGCGATAGAAAAAAAGTGCATGCGCATCCTGCTCAAGCAGCAGCCCGTAGCAAAGGACTTTAGGGTCGTATCGACTGCACTGAAAATGATAACCGATATCGAACGCTTTGGGGATCAGGCCGCTGATATCGGTGATTTGGTCTCCACCATGCCGGGCGAAACATACATCAAAAAGCTCACGCACATCACCGCCATGGGCGATCTGGCGTTAAAAATGGTCAGGGACAGCGTAAATTCATTCATCAATAATGATGAACCCCTTGCAGATGAGGTCATTCGTCTTGATGACGAAATGGATGAGCTGTTTCTTACGGTCAAGAACGAGCTGATCGAGCTAATCAAAGTGGACGCCAATAACGGAGATCAGGCCATTGAGCTAATGATGGTCGCCAAGTATCTTGAAAGAATAGGCGACCATGCGGTAAACGTGGCGGAATGGACCAAGTATAACGAAACCGGGGTACATCAGAAGTTTTAGCGAAAGGATCATTCCTTAAGCTATGGAATAAAGCCAAAAGATACATTTGTGATAAACTCTGGCCTTCTTGCGAATATTTGCGAAGATAGGCCTAAATTTGTTTTATGTATCTTGATAAAACAGGCAGCAGCTCATCCGCTTCCTTGGGGGAGTATCTTGGAGATATGGCAACCGATATGAAGTCAAACGGCGCATCGGCGCAGAACTCTGAATAATCCGAGAATACCATGAATGGGATTATGGGTTCCGGTCCGTTTTTAGCTTCAAACAGCTTGGAAACAAAGGAAGAAAGCTGTATGTAATCATATTTTCCGCATGCATCCCTATGCGCAAAAGCAGGGATATCAGGTCTTGAATTGGGATTTCGGACGTTATCAAGGGAAGATATAAGCCTGAGAGCAAGCGCGAACAGCAGGTAATTGGCTTCGTCAAGCTGACCGGCACGATAAAAATTATCAATATTCAGACGCAGCGAGGGTTCCATTGCGAGGACGGTGTTCAGTACATATGCAGGCCCCGGCTTACCTATGCCAAGATCGCTGTGAGCATCGACATGCGTTACGTGGAACGGAAGGGTAAGCAATCCGTCGGCATTCAGCTCAAGCCAGAATTTCAGGGCCGCATCGTGCATTTCAAATATCCTTCCGGGGATGGGGGAGGTAATGCCGCAGTTGTTCTCCATGAATCCAACGACCGCCGCTTCGCTCCAAGGCTCATGTCCGGCAAGACAGGGCCG
This sequence comes from uncultured Clostridium sp., assembly GCA_900542285.1. Classification (GTDB taxonomy): domain Bacteria; phylum Bacillota; class Clostridia; order Christensenellales; family CAG-138; genus PeH17. Next base: position 26,406 of record UQNF01000005.1, on the reverse strand, counting down.
CTTGCCCATATCCGCAAGCGGACAGCAGTCCGCGAGGAAAAAATCCAAATCAATATCCAGTACCCGCATTCATGACTCCAATTCTTTTCGATAACAGAATTATACATGCAGCAAATACAATAATCAAGACATAGAATCTCAAATTTTTACCCCATTGACATATTGCACTTTCAAAAAACATGTGTTAATATGAAAGGTATCAAAACAAAAAAGGAAGCAGAACGTATGAAAAAACGCTTATTCGCTTTCATCGCTGCAACGTTGATTCTGGTTGCTGCGGCCTTGGGCACAACGACTGTGTCTGCGGACAACTGTCCACCGCCATTCAGCTATTCTTATCAGAACATGGGCGACATGCGTGCGGATATAGTGCAGCATGCGCTGTCCCAGGTTGGCTATCATGAAGGACCCAACGGCTGGAACGCATTCGGGAATAGCTTTGGCAACAGCTCAGGATCATGGTGCGCATACTTTGTTCAATGGTGTGCGCGCAGGGCGAATGTACCCACCTCCGTCATTCCGGAGAGCACCCTCGGCAGGGTTGCGGACTATTGGGAGAATTCAAACGAGGCTCTTGAATTTCATCCGGTAAACGACTACGCCAATCCATACACACCGAAGGCGGGGGATTTGGTAATATATAGAAATGTTCAGACCTATTACGACAGAAACACCAACAGCATTACGACTTGGCCGACGTCCGATTCGTTTGCCTGTCGCTTCGGTATGTCGGGCTCGTCAAGGGCAAGTCATATCGGCATTGTCACGAGGGATGCAGCTTATCCTACAAATAACGGCGCGAGTATCAACTATGCAGGCTTCTGCATGGTTGACGGCAACTGGCACGGTGCTGTCGCTTCAAGGTTTGAACTGTATTCAAACATCACGGGCTTCGTAAGCATCAAGTATCCGGAAACAGGGGGAACACCGGGTCCTTCGACCGGCACATGGCCCATACTGAAAAAGGGAAGCAGCGGAACGAATGTTGCTGTACTGCAGGCTATGCTCAATTCAACCATCGGTGCGGGGCTCGATGTTGACGGCAATTTCGGCACGAATACAGCCATAGCGGTCATGAGATTCCAGACCTGGAACGGTATTACGGTCGATGGATGTGTAGGCCCGGAAACCTGGACAAGCCTTGCAAGAAAGAATGTTCAGTCCAAATCGAGCTATGATTACGCAGTCACAAGACAGCTCCAGACGCTGCTGAACTATAGATTCGGAATAACGACATCGGTAGATGGACATTTCGGACCCAAGACTGAAGTATCGGTCAAGACATTTCAGAGCCGGGCAGGGTTGATTGCGGATGGAAAGGTCGGCCCGGACACTTGGCGTATGCTGATTTCCGGAAGATAGGCGTTATTACATGAAAAGAAAGCTTCTGCAAAGCAATTTGCCGTGCAGAAGCTTTTTTGATACGCTAATCCATCTCTTTTAGTATGCTCTCCGCAAAGGAGTTGTCGATGAGCTCGTCAAAGCTCACTCTCGCTTTAAGCTCTCCGTTGGCTTCCATAATGTCCTGAAGCCTTGTAAAAGCATCTTCGGTCATGACAGGGGCCTGCATCCAGGAGTCGGTTTCACGATAGCTCTTTGCAACGATCTCAAGCGTTGGCTTGTCGGCGTCGGGGAAGAAGGGGGCCATTGCCTCAGCGATCTCACCGTCGGTTGCAGCCTGCACCCATTTCTGTGCCTTGACTATTGCACGGATGAATGAGCCGACGAGTTCGGGATCGTTTTTTATTGTAGCAGGCATGGTCATAAATGTGGTGTACGGAACTTCTCCGGATTCGAGACCGATATTAGCAACGATATAGCCGCTGCCGTTTTGTTGGAATAGAGTCGCAGTAGGCTCAAACAGCGTTACATAGTCCCCGGTTCCGCCCTCGAACGCTCCGCCCATAAGATTAAACTGGATGTTGCTAATGACTTCAACATCCTCTCCGGGGGTGAGCCCATTCTGCATGAGCACATACATGAGCGTCATGTAGGGCATACCGCCGACTCTTCCGCCGATAACGGATTTACCGCGAAGCTGTTCCCAAGAGAAGTTCTCCGTTGGTTCGCGCCCCACAAGGAATGAACCGTCACGCTTGGTTAGCTGCCCGATGATCATCGGATGGTCGGAAGCCCCTTCGTTTATGACATACACTCCGGTTTCGGGACCCATGAGCGCAAATTCCGCTTCACCTGAAAGAAGTGCTGTCATGCTCTTGTCGCTTCCCCCTCCGGTAACAATCTCAAGCTCTATGCCCTCTGCTTCAAAGAAGCCAAGCCCTACCGCGGCATACAGCGGCGCATAGAATACGGAGCGCGTGACCTCGTTGAGCACAACATGCCTCAGCTCTTTGTCCCTTGGTGCGCATCCGAAAAACGACATGAGGACAAGTACCGATATCAGCAGTGCAATGGTAGCTTTTTTCATAGATACCTCCTTAATTATGCTTATTATGAAGGTATTCACCCACATGCATTTTGGTGACTGAAAGAAAGGCATACAAAAACGCACCCGAAAAGAGGAGAGCTCTTATCGAGTGCGCTTATTTGTTTGCTATGGTTTACAGTTTTTTGCCGCAGAAGGGGCAGAAGTTATGATCGCCGCAAACCTCCGCTCCGCAGCTGCAAGTGCGGGGCTCGGGCTCGGAAGGCTCTTCCTCTTTTTCAGGCTCGGGCTCAATAGGAACGATGGGTTCACCGCATACCGGGCAGAAAAGCCATTCATCCTCGAGCACGGCGTCGCACATTACACAGCTGCGCTTTACTGAAGGTTCACCATCGGCGCCTTCTGCTTCTTCGTTTTCCGCTTCCTTGGAAAGGGCTTCGCGCTGAGCGTTGAGCTCATCTATCTGACTGTACAGCCCATCGATTTCTGCGCAGATCGCATCAATGTCAGAGATGTTTTCTGCAGCTTCATCCGAATCGGTCTTGACTTCATTCTTTCCGCTGCGCTCAGACCAGACGGCTGCGCCCAGCTTTTCGTTAAGCTCGGATATCTTGCGCTCGATGGCGCTGATTTTGAACGAGATCTTTGCATTGCCGGCAACACCCTTGGCGCCGTCCGCAATCTCCTTTGCCATACTGCTTACTTTATCAAAAAAATCCATTACATATACCTCCTAAACTAATTTATTCGATTCATACGCTCAATATACGCGAAGCGCATTGCATATCCCATTCACCAGCTTGCCGATAATGGGGGGATTGAACAGTTTTCCATTCAGCGCCTGCAAACCGCTGATAAGCGTGAACAGCGCAATAAGCGAACGGATAATCCAATCTATCGTCTTGAACAGCCATGAGATGACCTCGATGGAGGCAAGCCACTTTCCGAAGATCAAGGACGACAGGGCTGAAATGAGGCTGAACACCAGTATCTGAATCATGCATTTCCTCACAAAGGAGTTGGAATCAAACACGAACAGAACGATTGCAAGCAGAAGCATTATCGGCGCCAGCCAAGGCCACAGAAAATTGAGGATTCCCATTGCGAGGCTCAGGAAAAAGAAGATAGCGCACAATAGGTCTGCATGCGCAACCGCAATGAGTCTGGATCTACCATTATTCATCGTTTTTTCCTCCGTAACTTTCTTTGATGCGAAAGCTTCACATCAAACCTTATAATAATATTATATAATAGCACCTTGCAAAAAGCAAGGGCACATTGTGTACTTTCTGTGAATATTAGCGGAAAAACGCAAGATTAAGACCTTTGGGCAGGTGGTTTTTCAGCGTCCCGTCAACCGCCTTGCCGAAGCCGACAGGGAAGCCGTCGACCGTCACGGATACAAATCCTGACAGCTCATCAGGGACAATAACAGTATTTCCGGATAGGAATCGTTTTAATTCCTCGGAATCCCTGCCAAGGTGCAGGTGGTTCCTGCAATCAAAATGCAGCTCATTTGCCGCATTCATAGCCATGAAAAGGGCGTGAGCCGGCTTTAACCGTCCCTTCAGGAGCTCTCCGAAATCAACTCCGATCCTCAATATGTTGAGCTTCTCTATCTCGGCCGGAAGCTCCGTCGGCGAATAGAATACCCTTCCGTTATCAATGATAAAATCGCCGAAGGAGGGGAAACCGTCCAGCTGACTTGAGCAGAATTCATCGACGATAAGCTTTGATTTCTTATCAGGTTTCCTGTTAAGAGGTCGGAATATGGGCGCACTCATGCAGTGGGAGCGCAAAAGCCGTGCGACGAAATGCCCTTCTCCGCGGCAGGTATGCGGATAGTAACGCTTCATCATTTCAAGCGAGAAATCCGGATGTTCCGTTAAAAATGCTTCAATAACGCCCTCGTTTTCCTCTTGGGAGAAGGTACAGGTGGAGTAGATCAGCTTTCCGCCCGGAGCGACAGAATCTGCGGCACTCTCAAGTATTGCTCTCTGGCGAAGCGCACATGAGCTGACATGCTCGCTTGACCATTCGGAGATCGCACAAGGGTCCTTTCGGAACATTCCCTCGCCTGAGCATGGAGCATCCACGACGACCCTGTCAAAATAATGAGGAAGGGTTTTGGCAATATGGTCGGGATGAGAATTAGTGACCACGGCATTCATCACTCCGAGCCGTTCAAGGTTCTGCGCAAGCTGCTTTGCGCGTGCAGGAATGACCTCGTTGGATACCAGAAGCCCCGTTCCGTTTAGCCTTGCGGCTATTCCGCCGCTCTTACCACCCGGCGCTGCACATAGGTCGAGAACCTTCATGCCTTCCCGTATGTCGGAATGCTCGATAACGCTCATTGCGGACGGCTCCTGTACATAGAAAAGGCCTGCGATGTGATATGGGTCGGTGCCTATATGCTCAACATCATCACAGAGCAGCAGTCCTTCGTCAATGATGTCGGACTGCTCAACGCGCCATGGACAAAGCTCAAGGAACTCATCCTTGGAAAGCTTAAGCGTGTTGACCCTGATCCCTCTTACGGGCTCTTGATCGTATTGAGCAATATAGGCATCGTATTCGCTGCCGAGCATGGTTTTCATCCTGGTGACAAAGGCTTGGGGCAGTTCCATTTCATCCTCCAAAAGGCTGTTTAGCTGTTTAGCAGCTTGTTGGTGCCGGTTTCGGCAAACTGTGTGGTATAGAGATTATAGTAATAGCCCTTGAGCTTCAGCAGTTCATTATGCGTGCCCATCTCCGTAATCCTTCCGCCGCGGATAACGAGAATGCGGTCTGCGTTCCTAATTGTGGAGAGCCTGTGGGCAACGATAAAGCTGGTACGGTTCTTGAGCACCGTTTTTATCGCGTCCTGAATAAGCATCTCTGTCTCGGTATCTATGGAGCTGGTAGCCTCATCGAGCACGAATATCTTAGGATCCGCCAGTATTACCCTTGCAAACGAAATAAGCTGCTTTTGCCCGGTAGAGAGCATTACGCCGCCCTCGCCGACCTCGGTATCATAACCGTTCGAAAGCTCCTCAATGAAGCTGTCGGCATGAACCATTTTTGCCGCCTGCTTAACTTCGTCATCTGTTGCGTCACGCCTGCCGTAGCGAATGTTGTCACGAATGGTTCCGGAGAACAGATGCGGAGTTTGAAGCACATAGCCAAGCCTCGATTGAAGCCAAAGCTGGCTCCGTTCGCGATAGTCAGTGCCGTCGATGAGTATTTCACCCTCGGTAGGCTCATAGAATCTGCATACGAGGTTTACGATGGTGGACTTACCTGCGCCGGTCTCGCCCACGAGAGCTATGTTTTCACCCTGCCGAACGTGAAGATTGAAATCGGACAGCACTTTTTCGCCCTCTTTGTATGCAAATGAAACGTTCCTGAATTCGACTTCGCCGCTGATGTCCTCCCAGTTTTCACGCTTGGGATCAAAACAGTCGCCGTATTTTGCAACTATCTCATCGCTGTCGGTTATGTCGCTCTTGGTCTCGATGAGCGAAATAACACGCTCGGCACTCGCCTGTGCGCTCTGCAGCTCAGCAAGGATTCCGGCAAGCTGCTGAATGGGGTCGAACATGTTTGTCGTATAACTGATAAAAGAGGAAAGCACACCGATCGTCATGCTTGCACCGAAGATGGTAGGGGCAAGCACGGTGCTTCCGCCCGCGTACAGTGCGATCGCAGTTCCTATGGATGCAAGTACCATGACAACGGGGGTGAACATAGCCGAAAGCACGGCAGAGCGGATGGAAGCTTTTTTCATCTTTCCGGCTTCATATTTGAATTCCTCGTCATTTTGGCTTTCACGCACAAGCGTTTTTGTGGTAACTGCGCCCATTATGCCTTCGTTATAGGCACTGGTGATGACGGAATTCTGCTTTTTGACAATTCGCTGCTGCTTCAGAATCTTCTTCTGAAAATAGCCGCATACAACGGCAATGGGCGGTACGACAATGAGAACGACGAGCCCAAGCTTCCAGTTCATCATCAGCATCGTGATAAGGCAGCCGATAGCGAAGGCTCCTGCCCAGAAAATATCCGTAAAGCTCCAAGCGAGCATCTCACTCAGCCTTGGAATATCGCTGACCATGCGTGTCATGATATTTCCAACGGCTGTTTTATCATAGTAGGAGAAGGAAAGCTGCTGAAGCCTCTTAAATGCATCCTGGCGTATGTCGAAGGCGACCTTCATCTCCAGCTTTCCCGAGACCAGACAAAAACACAATACGAGCGCGCCCTGGATAACGATCATTGCGAGGTAAAACAGTGCAAACAGCGGCAGCTTGGAAAGGCTGTTGGGATCATTATCGGCGATGATATTGTCGATAGCGTAACGGGTTATCTGCGGATAAATGATATCGATAGCGGCGACCACTATCATTGACAGCGCAACGATCAGTATCATTCCCTTATACCTCATCACATAGGCAAAGAGCTTCTTCCAAACGTTAAAGTCTATATGCTTATTGAATTCTTCTTCTTTTAGTGCCGTGGTCTTGACCTGTTCTTCCATCAATCGACACCTCCTTCAGTATGAAGTTCATCCTCAAGCAGATTCTGGATCTCTGCAATGCGCCTGTACAGTCCGTCCTGCTCAAGGAGCTGTTCGTGAGTACCCTCCTGGACGAGCCGGCCGCCCTCAAGCACCAGTATCTTATCGGCACGGCAGAGCGTGGTTATCCTGTGGGAGATGATGAAGGTCGTGCAGTCCTGCTTTCCTCTTTGAAGCGCGTCGCGAATAGCTGCGTCGGTTTCGGTATCGACGGCACTCATTGAGTCGTCAAGCACGATAATAGGGGTCTGCTGCATGAGCATCCTTGCAATCGCCACGCGCTGCTTTTGTCCGCCGGACAGCGTAACGCCCTTTTCGCCGACAACGGTTTCATAGCCGTTTTCAAACTCCATTATTGCGTCATGGACGGAAGCGATCTTTGCCATTTGATGGACAAGCGCTTCATCGGCGGTGGGGTCGGTAATCCTGATGTTATCAAGGATGGTTCTCGAGTACAGGAAGGGTTCCTGCATGACTATGCCGACATGCTTTCTGAGATAGTGCTGCTCGATGTCATTGATATTGACTCCATCGATGAGTATTTCTCCGCTGCGGCAGGTATAGAGCCTTTGGATGAGCTGCACGAGGCTTGATTTTCCGGAGCCTGTGGAGCCAAGTATTGCAACGGTCTCTCCGCGCTTTGCGGTAAATGAAACATCCTTCAGAACGTCCTGTCCGTCCTCATAGCCAAAGTCCACATGGCGGAATTCGATATTGCCGCGGATCTCCGGCGTAAGCGCAAGCCCGGGTTCGGCTTCAACAGGGGAGGAGAGGATCTCGTCAAGCCTGCCAAGTGAAACGTTTGCTTTTCCAAGGTCGGCAAGCATCCTTCCCAGCTGACGAACGGGCCATACCAGCATACCGGTATAAGATGTAAAGACGATGAGCTCGCCGACGGATATCTCCTTACGGACAGCCATAACGATACCGGCGCAGAGGCTTATTGCTATCTGGGCATAGCCGAGAGTATCCGTGCCTCCCCAGAAAAAGCTGAGCTGCTCGTTGAGCTTTATTGCCTTGCTGCTGTAATCCGTGTTGCGCTTGGTGAATTTATCAAGCTCATTGCGCTGCTGTCCGAAAGCGCGCACAACGCGCATTCCGGAGACGTTTTCCTGAATACATGCGCTCAGCATTCCCTCCGATTCATCGGCATAGGTGAAGTACTTGGTCACATTTTTGAAGTAGACGAAAGCAATAACTATGATGAGCGGCATAAGCATGACCGAATAGAGGGTCAGTTTTGGATTCATGCTCAGCATAAACACCGCCGCGATGATGACCATTGCGATCGTTCTGATGATTCCGAGAAGCTGATTCTGAACGAATCTTCCTATGGTGCCGACATCGGAGGTGCAGCGCTGCAGAATGTCACCGCTCGATACATGCTTATAGTAGTCATATGGCATTGCAACGAGGTGAGAATACAGCGTTGTCCTCATATTATAGTTCATTATCTCCGAACCGTAAGCCACCTGGCTGGTACGAAGGTATGAAGAATACGCGTTGAGTGCCGTCACGAGCACGAGTATTATGCCCATGATATATAGATGACTTTCAATAAACCCCTTACCTCCGATGCTGTTAACGAGGTTTTCGATCCAAGGGGCGACGGCCATTCCTCCGTCATAGCCTATTTCCGCATGCTCAATGAGCACATAGTCTATGGTAAAGCCCGTAATCTGAGGAATGATGTACGATGTTAGCACGGCAACAAGAAGGCCTATGCCTCCAAGCACAAAATGCTTATACGAACCGCGCATGAATTCGCCAACCAGCTTCCAATTGGTTTTCTTTTTCTTTGTCTTTTCTCTGTTTTTCACACTTTGTTCCTTCTTATACAATTATTCGATTTTAGGGCAGCAAAAAAGAGCTGTACACCCTGTACAGCTCCGGAAAAATCTACATACGTAAAACCCTACGGCTAGACTGAGATCACAGCTGCACATTTGACGGTATTGGGCTTGTAAGTTCTGATTTTGCGCATAGCTGCGACCTCCTTTCTTTATTTTTCCAGACCATTGTACAGCATCATCGATAATAATGCAAGAGAAAACGCAAATATATTAAAAACAGATAGTACACCACACTTGACATGAATAGATGGTTGAGTATAATTCCAAATATGGGTAATATTATAACTATCAAGGAGGATTTCTAAGTATTGAGATCCTGACCTGATAGATTTACATAGGAGGTAGTATCTATGAAACTCAGACCCTTAGCAGATAGAGTCGTGATTAAGAGCGTAGAGGTCGAAGAGACCACAAAGAGCGGCCTTATCCTTACCGGAAGCGCAAAGGAAAAGCCCCAGATGGCAGAGGTTATTGCTGTAGGCCCCGGAGGTTTGGTTGATGGAAAGGAAGTAACCATGCATGTTACTGCCGGCGACAAGGTGATCTATTCCAAGTACGCAGGCAACGAAGTAAAGATCGATGGTGAAGAATACATCATCGTGCGTCAGAGCGATATTCTCGCTGTGGTTGAGTAAGTTTAACTTAGGAGGCAAAATAATATGGCAAAGCAGCTTTTGCACGGAGAAGAAGCACGCAGGGCGCTCGAGAGAGGCCTCGACACCCTTGCAAATACAGTTAAGATAACCCTTGGACCCAAGGGCTGCAATGTTGTGCTTGAAAAGCAGTACGGCAGCCCCTTGATCACCAATGACGGCGTCACCATCGCCAAGGAGATCGAGCTTGAGGATCCGTTTGAGAATATGGGCGCGCAGCTCGTTCGTGAGGTCGCTTCCAAGACCAACGACGTAGCGGGCGACGGAACCACTACTGCGACCCTTCTTGCCCAAGCAATCGTACGCGAGGGAATGAAGAATGTTGCTGCAGGCGCTAATCCCATGGTGCTCCGCAAGGGCATCGAGGCAGCTGTAAACGAGGCTGTCGATGGACTGAAGGACATGAGCAAGCCCATTTCCGGCAGGCAGGAGATTGCCCAGATCGCTGCTATTTCCGCTTCCGATGAAGCAGTCGGCGAGCTTATTGCCGATGCAATGGAGAAGGTCGGAAACGACGGCGTTATCACCATCGAAGAGGGCAAGTCCATGAAGACCGAGCTCAACGTTGTCGAGGGTATGCAGTTTGACAGGGGCTATGCCTCCGCTTATATGGTAACCGACACCGATAAGATGGAAGCTCTGCTCGATAACCCCTATATCCTCATCACCGATAAGAAGATCAGCAATATCCAGGAGATCCTTCCCGTACTCGAACCCATTGCACAGCAGGGCAGGAAGCTTCTCATCATTGCCGACGACGTAGAGGGCGATGCGCTTGCAACCCTCGTTGTAAATAAGCTCCGCGGCGTATTCACCTGCGTCGCCGTTAAGGCTCCCGGCTTTGGCGACAGGCGTAAGGAAATGCTTCAGGATATCGCGATCCTGACCGGCGGCGAAGTCATCTCCTCCGACCTCGGAATGGAGCTCAAGGAAGCGACCATCGATCAGCTTGGCAGAGCAAGGCAGGTCAGGGTCGATAAGGACAGCACCACCATCGTGGAAGGCGCCGGTTCCCAGGAAGCAGTTGCGGCAAGGGTCAAGAATATCCGCGCTATCATCGAGGAGACCACCTCTGAATATGACAAGGAAAAGCTTCAGGAGAGGCTTGCAAAGCTCTCCGGCGGCGTTGCGGTCATTTCCGTAGGCGCAGCTACCGAAACCGAGATGAAGGAGATCAAGCTCCGCATCGAGGACGCTCTCAATGCGACCCGCGCAGCAGTCGAAGAGGGCATCGTTCCCGGCGGCGGCGTGGCGCTTGTCAATGTAATCGACAGGATCAAGCAGCTTGAAAAGGATTCCGATGGAGACTTCAAGACCGGCGTCTCCATCATCGTCCGTGCGCTTGAAGAACCCCTCCGCCAGATCGCAGTCAATGCAGGTCTCGAGGGAAGCGTTATCGTTGCTAACGTTCGCGCTGAGAATAAGCCCGGCTATGGCTATGATGCGGCCAAGAACGAGTATGGCATGATGGTCGATAAGGGCATCATCGATCCGACCAAGGTCACCAGGAGCGCACTGCAGAATGCAGCAAGCGTTGCTTCCATGATACTCACAACCGAAAGCATCGTATGTGATATTCCCAAGCCTCCCGCACCCGAAGCACCCATGGGCGGCGGCGCAGGCATGTATTAATCCTTAACATGAATCAAAGCGGACGGACTCTGACGAGCTCGCCCGCTTTTTATGTGCTTTTTGCTATGATAGAAGATACAATGTGCCGAGCGCCGCTGCCAGCGTAAGCACTGCGATAACTGCACCATACTTAATGAACTGTAAAAACGATAATCTGACCTTGTGATGCTTCAGCAGATCCATCCACATTATTCCTGCAAGCGCGCCCATAGGCGTGAAGAATGCGCCGATGTTTGAGCCGATAACGGAAGCATACAGCGCTGAGGTCCTGCCCGTCATCGATACATTCTCGATAATTGAAGAGAATAGCACGCTCATGGGAATATTGTTAATAACATTTGCGGTCAAAAACGATGCAGCGCCGAAGGTAAATATGTTCGCCCTGCTTCCTGTGTCGAGGAAGCCGGCGAGAGCTTCGGTTATCCCGAATTTATCACAGGCGAGTACCAGCGCAAACATGGAAAGCACGAAGGGTATCACATCCAGCGGAGCGCGCTTAAGAGTGCTTGAGATGATAGGTTCCTTTGTCGAGGTTATGAACAGATACAGCATAGTTACCAGCAGCAGGCTAATGCAGAATCCGAATGCGATGATCCACATGGGAAGGCTGATGTACGAGCCTATGCTAAGCAGCACCATGCATCCGATAAGGTGAATTAGGCCGATGACCACAAGACCCTTGTCCTCAAACTGTGCATTTGAATTCGTATGCGCTATGGGCTTATCAAGCTTTTTTGCGAAAATGAGCCTGAGAAGAAGGAATGAGACTGCGCCGGCGGCAATAGTCGGCAGAATCATCGTCATAACGTACCGGAAAAATGAAATGCCGGCGGATGAAGCAAGATAGATATTAGTCGGATTTCCTATTATTAATACCATGCTCCAAGTGTTGGCAGCAATAAATTCGGCGATAAGATAGGGAAGCGGATCGATCTCGGCATTAAAGGCAAAATAACAGATGAACGGGGTAAAGGTCAGTATGATAATATCGTTGGAGGTAAATACGGTCAGCACCGATACCATAAGATAGAGCATGTTGAACAGGCTCTTTTGGCCTCCCTTCGATCTTGCAAGCGCCTTTCCGGCGAGATAACGGAAAAAGCCTGCGTTATCGAGAAAGACGGAGATTATCGTCATCGACAGAAACAGTATCAGGATTTTGACCGGGTTCATTTCGCCTGATGAAGTTAACCCTGCTATGAACTCGCCGGGGGTGATGAGTCCTGAAAAGAGCAGAACAAGCGCGCCGGTCAGCGGAGCCAGCCAATAGATGCTTATTCGCTTACCCTTGATCTCAATGCTGGGCTTTATCAGTACAAGCGCAGCCAGAGCCGAACAGCTCAGTATTGCAGTGATAATAACTTCAGTCATAGCTTCCTCTTGCTCAAAACAGTCCAATGGATTATAGCACTGAATTCATAAGTAATCAATGAAATATCGGGGAAAATGTATTTTTGCGGAAATTATGGCAAAAAAAGAGTAAAAAAACGGTTGACATTTTTCAGAGAAATTGTTAAAATATAAGCAAAGGATTGGTAACGTTTCCAAAGCACACTTTCACTGTTGAGCGGAGGGCTCTGATGACTATCAAGGATATTGCCAAGCTCAGCGGCGTTGGTGTAAGCACGGTGTCAAGGGTTTTGAACAATAGTCCTGATGTCAGTGATGCAAGCCGCAAAAAGGTACTCGAGGTAATCAAGAAGTATAATTATGTGCCGAACAATTCGGCACGTGATCTGGTAAGAACCAAGATAGATGCCGTCGGCGTTATTGTCAGGGGACTTCAGAATCCGTTTTTTACAGGCATCATTCGTTCGATAGAACGCGATTTGGATGCTTCGGGCTTTACCATGGTCATGCGCCAGATAGAGTCAAATGCAGACGAGATTAAAAGCGGCGCCATCATGGAACGTGAAAAGCGACTGCGCGGCATAATCTTTTTGGGCGGACGCTCGGATTATTCAAGGGAAGAGATCGCACTCATAAATGTTCCGTTTGTGTGCTGTACATATACGAATGCATTCGGAACGCTTAGCCCCGGGGAATACTCATCGGTATCGATAGTGGACGAGCTTGAAGCAAAGCGTGCTGTCGAGTATCTCCTGAAAAACGGACACAGGAAGATCGCTGCGCTCAACGCAGGCACGGAGGATTCGTCGGTATCGCAGCTTAGGAGCCAAGGATATGTAAAAGCGCTCAAGGATTTCGGAATCGACACTGCTGAAATTATTAGCACGAATGATTACAGCATAGAAAACGGATACTATGCTATGAAAGAAAGATTGAAACAGCCCTTTGACTGCACCGCATTGTTCGTAATTGCCGATGATATGGCCATTGGTGCAATGCGAGCGCTCCGCGAAAACGGAATTAGAGTTCCGGAGGACTGTTCGATTATTTCAATCGATGGAATAACGGTTTCCGAGTATATTCAGCCCATGCTTACAACGCTCTGCCAGCCCGTTGAGGAGCTGGGAAGCCACAGCGTACAGATTCTGCTCGAACTTATCAACGGCGGAGAGCAGCAGCATGTGACGCTCAGCACGGTACTGCGCACAGGCGAGTCGGTGCGCAGCATATGACGATGATTTTCCCGCTTTATGCGTGAAAATAAAAAATACTAAAGGAGCTATCACAATGAAAAAGTATCTTGCTCTTGTTCTGGCAATAGTACTTTCGCTTTCCATGGTCGTCGGCCTCACCGGCTGCACAAAGACCAATAAAGAAGGCAGCGTATATTACCTGAACTTCAAGCCCGAAGCAGATGCCGCATGGCAGGCACTTGCACAGAAGTATACCGAATTGACCGGTGTCGACGTTAAGGTCGTCACCGCAGCATCCGGCACCTACAACGATGTCCTCACCGCAGAGATGGACAAGGAGAATCCTCCTACCCTCTTCCAGTGCGGTAACGCAGGCGCAATCAAGACATGGGGTGAGTTCTGCTATGACCTCTCCAAGACCGATTTCTACAAGGAAATGACCACCGATGATTTCAACCTTTACGGTGAAAACGGCGAACTGCTTGCAGCAGGCTACTGCTACGAAGCATTCGGCATCATCGTAAACAAGGCTCTGCTCAAGCAGGCAGGCTATGAGATCACCGACATCAAGGACTTTGCTTCCCTAAAGCAGATCGCAGACGATATCCATGCTCGTGCAGAAGAGCTCGGTTTCGACGCTTTCTCCGCAGCAGGTCTCGACGGTTCCTCCTCTTGGCGTTTCTCCGGTCACCTTGCGAACATGCCTCTGTTCTATCAGTTCCGCGATGACAACATCAAGTCCCAGCCCGCAACCATCACCGATGCTTATCTTGACAACTTCAAGAACATCTGGGATCTCTACACCACCGATTCCGCAACCACCGGCGCTGCTCTTCTGACCTCCACCGGCGACGAGTCCACCGCTCAGTTCGGCAACGGCCAGGCTGTGTTCTATCAGAACGGTACCTGGGAGTATTCCAACCTCATCAGCAACTTCAACATGAAGCCCGAAGATCTCGCGATGATCCCCATCTACTGCGGCGTTGAAGGCGAAGAGAAGGCTGCTCTCTGCTGCGGCACCGAGAACTGCTGGAGCGTAAACAAGAACGCTGCCGAAGAAGATATCGAAGCTACTCTTGAGTTCATGAAGTGGGTCGTAACCTCTGAGGAGGGAACCACCATGATGGCAGAGCAGTTTGGTCCCTGCCCCTTCAAGAAGGCAAAGGAGCCCGAGAATGTATTCTTTGCAGATGCAAACAAGTACATTGCAAACGGCAACTATGTTGTAACCTGGGCATTCAACTACACCCCCTCCGTTGACAACTGGCGTGCAGGCGTTGTTGATGCTCTCTCCAAGTACGTTTCCGGCACCGGCGATTGGGAAGCAGTCGTTAATGCCTTCGTAAACGGTTGGGCAACCCAGTATCAGGCTGAGAATGCAGGCTGATAAGCTCAAGAAGCAAAACTGAAACATATCCATAGCATATGAGCTATGGTTTGTGCAGAAGATCATTCGAGGGGCGGGCATTATCGCCCGGCCCTCATTTGCTTTGAGGGATATGCTATGTTCAATGGCGGATAGCGTAGCCCTCAGAGCAAAATATACCATGAGGTGTTTTGAAAATGAGTGTGTTTACCCGAAAACCATCTGACGGTTCGCTGAATTCAAAGCTTATCAGGCGACCCATTCAGCATTGGGGTTGGCTGTTCCTGCTGCCAACCTTTGCTGCATTCTGCATCGGATTCCTGTGGCCCTTTGCTCAGGGCTTGTTCTTGTCCTTCTGTAAGTTCAAGATAACGAGCCAGTGGGAATGGGTCGGCTTTGACAACTATGCTAAAGCCTTTTCGGATCCGTCGTTTATGCACGCTTTCTGGTACACCGCTCTGTTTGCTGTTGTATCGCTGATTGCAATAAACGTGCTTGCGTTTGCAGCGGCATACGCGCTCACACAGAGTATTAAGGGTACGAACATATTCCGTACCGTTTTCTTCATGCCGAACCTTATCGGAGGCATCGTGCTTGCCTTTATCTGGTCAATGATCTTTGACGGTATTCTGGTCGCTTACGGAACAAGCATATTGCTGAAGACTTCGTTCGGATTCTGGGGATTGATCATTCTCATGTGCTGGCAGCAGATAGGCTATATGATGATAATCTATATCGCCGGTTTGCAGGCAGTGCCCGAGGACATGATCGAGGCCGCCAAGATCGACGGCGCAACAAAATGGCAGACGCTCACCCGCGTCACCATTCCAAACATCATGCCATCCATCACCATCTGTACATTCCTTACGCTCACCAATTCATTTAAGCTTTTCGATCAGAACTTTGCGCTTACCGGCGGAAGGCCTTTTGAAATGCTTGCAGACGGTACGGTCATAAAGACGACCGAAATGCTTGCGCTGAATATTTACAACTCCTTCTACACCAACCTTACCAACCGCGGTATTGGTCAGGCCAAGGCGGTTCTGTTCTTTATTCTTGTCGTAGCAATAGGCCTGTTCCAGCTCCGCGCTACCCGTTCAAAGGAGGTACAGCAATAATGCAGCATCGAGAAATGACCATCAAGCGTGAAAAACGCAATAAAACCGTCCTATCCATCGTCCTGGCAATAATATGTATCATCTATATCATGCCGATACTCGTCGTGCTGATGAACTCGTTTAAGACGAATGCTTCGGTCAATACCGATACATTTGCCTTCCCCAACAGCGATACATTTGTCGGGTTCAAGAATTATATCAAGGGAATGACCTTCGGAAATTATCCCTTCTATAAATCCGTATTCTTCAGCTTTTTCATCACGATCGTTTCAACCGCGCTCATTCTACTCTGCACATCTATGGCAGCGTGGTACATCGCTCGTGTAGGAAGTCCTATCTGCAAAATAGTCTACTATCTCTGCATATTCTCCATGGTCGTCCCGTTCCAGATGGTAATGTTTACACTGTCGAGGACTGCGGACGCCCTGCACCTCAATACTCCTTGGACAATACCGATAATCTATTTGGGCTTTGGCGCAGGCCTTGCCGTATTCATGTTTGTCGGCTTTGTTAAGTCCATACCCATCGAGATTGAAGAGGCGGCAGCAATCGACGGCTGCAGCCCTGTACGCACCTTCTTCAGCGTTGTGCTTCCTATGATGAAGCCTACGATGATTTCCGTCGGCATTCTGGAGATAATGTGGATATGGAACGACTTCCTGCTCCCGTATCTTGTACTCGACCGCAACCTCTATATGACGATACCGATTCATATTCAATACCTCAAGGGCAGTTATGGTACCGTTGACCTCGGAGCTACGATGGCGCTTATTGTGCTCGGCATACTCCCCGTCATTATCTTCTATCTGCTCTGTCAGAAGTACATCATCAAGGGCGTTGCAGCCGGCGCAGTGAAAGGATAAATATGAAACGCTCATCTGCGATATTAATGGCAATTTCTTCCCTGCCTTCTCCGTATGGCATCGGAACTCTCGGCAAGTCTGCGTATGAATTTGTGTACTTTTTGAGAGCGGCAGGGCAGAGCTACTGGCAGCTATTGCCGCTTGGGCCGACCAGCTATGGAGATTCACCGTACCAAAGCTTTTCAACGTTTGCCGGGAACCCATATCTGATAGACCTTGACATGCTGATCGAGGAAGGTCTGCTCACCGAGGATGAGGTAAAGTCCATCGATTGGGGCAGTGATCCGAGATGCGTTGATTACGGAAAGATATATTCAAACCGCTATAATGTGCTCAAGCTTGCCAAACAGCGCGGCTGGGAGCGTGATGAAGCAAAAATCAAAGCGTTTGCTGATGAGAACAGCCATTGGCTCATGGACTATGCGCTGTTCATGGCCGTCAAGCGGTATTTCGGAATGAAGTCTTGGACTGAATGGAATGATGAAGAGATAAGACTTCACAAGAGCGAGGCGGTTGATAAGTATTCGCAGCTTTTGAATGAAGACGTTACGCTGTTCGTCTATATTCAGTATCTATTCTTTAAGCAGTGGAACGAGCTTAAAGAATATGCGCATAAAAACGGTATTCAGTTTATCGGAGACGTTCCCATATATGTAGCGCTTGATTCCGCTGATGTTTGGGCAGGCCCACAGAACTTTCAGCTGGACGAGCGGAACGTTCCGGTTGAAGTTGCAGGCGTTCCGCCGGATTATTTCAGCGCTGACGGACAGCTTTGGGGAAATCCGCTGTACGATTATGAAGGAATGCGGAAGGATGGCTTCAGCTGGTGGATAAACAGGATAAATGGCTATACCAAGCTCTATGATGTGATCAGGATAGACCATTTCCGTGGCTTTGAAAGCTATTGGGCAGTTCCCAACGGAGAGAACACCGCAAGAAACGGACGCTGGGTCAAAGGCCCCGGCATGGATCTGGTTGGCAGGCTTACAGAGACCTTCAGCGGTATAGAGTTTATCGCAGAGGACCTTGGTTATCCCACTCCGGAGGTCAGCAAGCTTCTCCATGATTCCGGAATGCCCGGAATGAAGGTGCTTGAGTTTGCGTTTGATGCCCATGAACCCAGCGATTATCTGCCGCATAATTATTGTGAAAACTGTATTTGCTATACCGGAACGCATGATAATCCGCCGCTTGCGCTTTGGCGTGAGAAAGCGTCCGATGCGGATATCGAATTTGCGAAAAAGTACCTCGGGCTTAACGAAGAGGAAGGCTTTGATTTCGGTATTATCCGCGGAGGCATGAGCTCGGTAGCCAAGCTCTTTGTTGCTCAGATGCAGGACTATCTTGGACTCGGGAGCGGAAACCGAATGAATACTCCCGGCACGCAGAGCGGAAATTGGACTTGGCGTATGCTAAATGGTGAGCTTTGCAATGAGTTGGCAGAAAAAATACATGAGATGGCCCGTATTTACGGTCGCATAAAATAACTGGGAGGTAACATTATGTCAGAAGTAACCCTTAAAAATGTAAAGAAGATCTATCCCTTCATCTCCGGAGAGGGCAAGAAGAAAAAGAAGAAGAAAAAGGGTGAAGATGCCGAACCCGAGAAGAAATCAAATCTTCAGATAACCGATAAGGGTGTTGTTGCTGTTCAGGAATTCAACCTTGACATCAAAGACAAGGAGTTCATCGTGCTCGTTGGCCCGTCCGGCTGCGGAAAATCCACGACCCTGAGAATGATTGCGGGGCTCGAGGAGATCTCCGAAGGTGAACTCTATATCGATGGCAAACTGATGAACGATGTAGCTCCCAAGGATAGGGATATCGCCATGGTATTCCAGAACTATGCGCTCTATCCCCATATGACCGTGTACGAGAATATGGCATTCTCATTGAAGCTCAAGAAGTATCCGAAGGCAGAGATAGATCGCATCGTACGCGAATCCGCCGAGATACTTGACATTACCGAGTATCTTGACAGAAAACCGAAGGCTCTTTCGGGCGGACAGCGCCAGCGCGTAGCCATCGGCAGAGCAATCGTGCGTCACCCCAAGGTTTTCCTGATGGACGAACCACTTTCCAACCTTGACGCTAAGCTTCGCAATCAGATGCGCGCCGAGCTTATCAAGCTCCGTGAGAAAATTGATACGACATTCATCTATGTCACCCACGACCAGGTTGAGGCGATGACGCTTGGCGACAGGATTGTCATAATGCGTGATGGTTTCATTCAGCAGATCGGCACGCCGCAGGAGGTTTTCAATCATCCTGCCAACCTGTTCGTAGCAAGCTTTATCGGCACACCGCAGATGAATTTCTTCGAGAACTGCCGCCTAAGCTTCGCACAGGGCAGATACATCGTTAATGTTCTTGGCTATATCGTCGAGCTTTCCGATGAGCAAAACGCAGAGCTCAAGAAAACCGGTGTTGGTGATAGGTTCGTGACCGTCGGCGTTCGTCCTGTTCATATGAACATCGGTTCTGACGGTATCGCCGCCGAGGTTGATGTTTCCGAGCTCATGGGCAGCGAGATGCACCTGCATCTGAACGCAGGCGGCAAGGATATAGTTGCCGTTGTGCCTACCGCAAACCTAAGCTTCGATGCATTTGCAAGACATGCAAGGGTCAAGCTCATGTTCGACGCAAGGCTCATTCATATCTTTGACCCCGAGACGGAGCGCAACCTTATCTAACTGTATGAATTGATGTTGGGATTCCATTGCCCGATGGGCGGTGGAATCCTTTTTTGTCCTAATACGCGAAGCTAAGCGTATATTGTGTGATAATGGTGGAAAAATTATCGCCAACATGCTAAAATAATATAGTACTCTGCGGCTGTTCGTCCGGCCGATATATACGAAATAACGGTGAGAGGAAGCATGTATGAAAATTGTACTTAAGAACCTTACCAAGCGATTCCCGGCAAGAGGAAAAAATGCAAGCGGTGATGTAATTGCCGTTAACGATTTCAACTTTGAGATTCCAGACGGCAAGCTTATAGGTCTTCTCGGTCCATCGGGCTGCGGAAAAAGCACTGCGCTGAATCTGATAAGCGGACTTTTGGCTCCGACAAGCGGAAGGATATTCTTTGAGGATGATGATGTCACCGACATACCTCCGGAAAAGAGGGGAGTGGGTCTTGTTTTCCAAAACTATGCTCTTTATCCGCATCTTACCGTTCGAAAGAACATTATGTTCCCTCTTGAAAACCTAAAGGGCGAAGCCAAACTGAACAAGCCTGAGATGCAGGAGAGGGTCATGAATGCGGCAAAACTGGTTCAGATAGAGGAGTTGCTGGAGCGCAAGCCAAGCGAGCTATCCGGAGGCCAGCAGCAGCGTGTAGCGATTGCCCGTGCGCTTGTGAAGCTTCCGAAGGTGCTGCTATTGGATGAACCGCTTTCCAACCTTGACGCAAGGTTAAGACTTCAAACCCGTGAAGAACTGCGCCGTATCCAGAGCGAAACAAAGATTACTACGGTATTCGTTACCCATGATCAGGAGGAGGCCATGAGCATATCCGACATGATAGTGGTAATGAAGGCAGGGGTGATACAGCAGATAGGAAAGCCGCAGGATGTATATGACGAGCCCGCCAATCTTTTTGTAGCCAAATTCCTGGGAACCCCTCCGATAAACGTCTTTTCAAGCAGGGTGAGCGGAGGGAAGCTCTTCATCGGTGATGATGCCATACTTGATGTCGCCGGAATTGCCGATAGGGAAGTATATGTTGGCATCCGTCCGGAAGGCTTCGTGCTCTTGGAAAACGGCAGGCTGTCCTGCACGCTCGACCGTGTTGAGGTCATGGGGCGAGATATCAGCATTATCTCGAGGCATCCTGCGTTTATCGGCGAGTGCATAAGGAGTATTATCAATTCCGATAACAAAGTCAATACCGGTGATAAGCACATCCGCTTCGATGTCAAGCCGCATAAGGTGTTTGTCTTCGATAAGCAAAATGAAGAAAGGATACCCTTTGTGGCAGAATAAGGCTTATGGAGAAAAAAAGCTTCAAAGGGTGGCTGTACCTGCTGCCTGCCCTGCTGTTCCTCGGCGTGTTCATGATCTATCCGCTAATAGATGTTTTTGTCTATTCGTTCGAGGAGGGATATAATTCAGCCTCGCAGACCTTTTCGGGAGTAGGGCTTTACAACTATTCCTATGTCCTGCACGATCCGTATTTCCTGCAGGCTCTTGAAAACACATTGGTACTGGTCGCAATCACGGTACCGCTTTCAACAGGCATTGCTCTTTTAATTTCCGTTGCTTTGAGCTCAATCCCCAAGCTGAAGAGCCTGTATCAGACCATCTACTTTCTCCCATATGTCACAAATACCCTGGCAGTCGGTCTTGTGTTCATGATACTGTTCAAAAAGAGCGCATACACAGACGGTCTCATTAATCTAATGCTCAGCATTTTCAAAGCCGGGCCGATAGACTTTATTGACGGTCCGCATTGGGCTAAGATGTTCGTTCTATGCTTCTACACCATTTGGGTGGTCATGCCGTTTAAGGTGCTTATCCTGACAAGCGCATTGGCGTCCGTTAATCAGAACTATTATAATGCTGCAAGGGTTGATGGCGCTTCGAAACCCAGAATATTCTTTAGGATCACGCTTCCGATGATCTCACCGATGCTGTTTTATCTGGTCATAACGGGCTTTATCGGTGCGTTTAAGGCTTACAGCGATGCTGTTGCGCTCTTTGGAACCGATCTTAATGCAGCAGGAATGAATACAATCGTCGGCTATGTCTACGATATGCTGTATGGCAACAGCGGGGGCTATCCGTCTTTCGCTTCTGCGGCGGCGATACTCCTGTTCTTGATCGTGCTGACCATCACATGCATCAATCTGATGATCAGCAGGAAGCATGTCTATTATAGATGAGGTGTACTATGGATAAGCAGATGGATTATATCACAATAAAGCGGTCATCCAAGGCCAGAAAACGCATCTATAATACCGTGGTTTATACTTTCCTGACCATTTGGGCGCTGATAGTGCTGTTTCCGTTCTATTGGATGATACTGACTTCGCTCAAAAGTTATGGCGCATATAATTCAGAATACATACCCAAGTTCTTTACGCTCTCTCCGACGCTTGAAAACTACGCAGAGGCGTTCACTGCCGTACCGCTTGGAAAGTATCTCGTTAACACCGCCATATTCACCGTGGCAACGACGGCGATAATGATGATAGTCATAACTCTCGCTGCGTTTGCCTTTTCGAGGCTTAATTTCAAGGGCAAGAATATTGCGTTCGCAATCATGCTCTCGCTGATGATGATCCCCACCGAGCTTGTCATCATCACGAATTTTGTAACGATAACCGACCTCGATCTTCGAAACACCTTTACAGGCCTCATATTGCCGTCGGCAACATCGGTGTTCTATATCTATCTTCTTACGGAGAATTTTTCGCAGATCCCGGACGAACTTTATTATGCCGCCAAAGTGGACGGCACATCCGACTTCAAGTACCTTATGAAGGTTATGGTTCCCGTATGCCGTCCGACCATTATCACGATAGTGATACTAAAGGTTATTGAGTGCTGGAATTCATATGTATGGCCGAGGCTGATAACCGACGATGAGGCTTATTATCTCGTTTCCAACGGAATACAGGCCATTCGTGAAAACGGCTTCGGCAGGGAGAACATCCCTGCTATGATGGCCGCGGTCGTGGTCATTTCGGTTCCGCTGATAGTTCTGTTCCTGGTGTTTAGGAAAAAGATAATGGAGGGCGTCTCAAGGGGAGGTACCAAGGGATGAAAAAGCTTATATCCGTATTGCTTTCGATAGCTTTTTTGATGGCAGTACTTCCGGTACTGTCCGCCTGCCATGGCTCGAGAAGCCTTGATGAGTTTGTCATGCCGGAGGAGTTCGATACAACGAGGGATTACGATATCACCTTTTGGGCGAAGAACGACACCAATAGGACGCAGGTCAAAATTTATGAAAAGGCTATAGCGGATTTTCAGCAGCTGTATCCGAATATTCATGTCACCCTGCGGCTGTACACTGATTACGGAAAGATTTATAACGATGTAATAACCAACATCTCGACAAACACAACACCGAATGTTTGCATAACCTATCCGGATCATATTGCAACATATCTGACAGGCACTAATATCGTTGTGCCGCTGGATGAGCTGTATTCAAATGAACGCTTTGGCTTTGGAGGAAGCGAGCTTCGGTTCGATTCTCCAAAGCAGGATGAAATCATTCCAAAATTTCTTGGCGAATGCCGTTTGAACGGCGAACTCTATGCGCTCCCGTTTATGCGCTCGACCGAAGTCTGCTATGTGAATAAGACATATGTAGAAAAGCTTGGCTATACCCTGCCAGAGAGGTTGACTTGGGATTTCGTATGGGAAGTTGCAGAGGCCGCAACCGCAAAGAACGAGGACGGAACCTATTCTGTTAACTCTCAGAACGTAATGATACCCTTCATCTATAAGTCGACAGACAATATGATGATCCAAATGCTTAAGCAGAAGGGCGCAGGCTATTCGAACTCGGAAGGCGAAGTGCTGATATTCAATGAAACCACCAGGGAACTGCTCTATACCATTGCCGAGCATGCGGGTACCGGTGCATTCTCAACCTTCAAAATATCAAGCTATCCTGCGAACTTTCTGAATGCCGGACAGTGTATATTCGCTGTTGACTCCACGGCGGGTTCAACCTGGATGGGAAGCGATGCTCCGCTTTGCGATATAAGCGAGGATAAGATTGTGGAATTCGAGACAGAGGTCATGATGATACCGCAGTTCGATACGGAGAATCCATCAATGATATCTCAAGGCCCTTCGGTGTGCATCTTTAACAAGAGCGACTCGCAGGAGGTTTTGGCTTCCTGGCTGTTTACGGAATATCTTCTGACAAATGATGTCCAGATTGCCTATTCAAAGACGGAGGGGTATGTCCCGGTAACGAGTAAGGCGCAGCAGTCAGAAAAGTACATCGATTATCTTTCACGCAGCGGTGAGGATACAAACGAACACTACGAGGTTAAGCTGAAGGCAACGGAGATGATGCTTGAGCATATAGACGATACCTTTGTTACTCCGGTGTACAACGGCTCGGCTTCATTAAGAAATGCCGCAGGTCAGCTAATTGAGAATGTAACCAAATCCGTGCGCAGGCATGAAACCGTTGATGATGCGTATATGGACACTCTGTTCGACGATGTGACCTCGCTGTATCGGCTGGATCAGAGCATGGCAAGCGGCGGAAGCGGCACTTCGGGGAAGGCTGAACTCGGAAGACTTCCCGATATATCAATCGGGTTCCTTTCTATATTAGCCGCAGCATGGGTGCTTATCGGTGCTTATTACCTTTCACAATGGTTGAAAAAACGCCCTAAGCATTGAGATTTTGAACCAAACGTTAATGCCGCAAACGAAATTTAATATATAGAAACAAGGATTGATTTTTTGATAGAATGTGCTAAAATTATGCGGTAAGCCAATCATTGGCAATAAACTAAGGAGATTGAACTATGAAAAAGACTATGGCACTGCTTCTCGCTCTCGTGATGGTATTTGCGTTTGTCGGATGCAGCAATGAGAAAGAGGACGTTAAGTCCGAAGGCGTTATGACCTATGCAGAGTATGTTGCAGCTGAGCTTGACAGCAAGGTTGTTGTTGAAACCTATGTTCAGGCTAAGCAGTCATGGTGGGAGGATAAGGCAACCGTTTACACCCAGGATAAGGACGGCGCTTACTTCATCTACAACATGGCATGCTCCGAAGCGGATTATGCAAAGCTTAACGTCGGCACCAAGATCAAGGTTACCGGAACTAAGTCCGAATGGTCCGGCGAGATCGAGATCGTAGACGCAACCTTTGAAATTGAAGAGGGTAGCTATATTGCTAAGGCTCTTGACGTAACCGCTCTGCTCGGTACCGATGAGCTTGAAAAGCATCAGAATGAGTTCGTATGCTTCAAGGGTATGACCATCGTTGCTTCCGAGCTTGACGGCGAAGAAGTAGCATTCCTTTACAACTATGATGGTTCCGGTTCTCAGGAAGCTAACAGCGACCTCTACTTCAAGGCATCCATCAATGATAAGGTTTATACCTTCACCGTTGAGTCCTACCTCTGCGGCAACACCACCGATGTCTATAAGGCCGTTGAAGCCCTCAAGATCGGCGATGTTATCGACATGGAGGGATTCCTGTATTGGTATGAGGGCGTGAATCCCCACATTACCTCCGTCACTCCCGTTAAGTAATCATTAATAACCGATTGAACGAACTGCCGTCAATGCGATAATCACATGGCGGCAGTTTTTGTTTTATTAGTCGAATGGAGTGATGCACAGATATCAGAATACCACTTGGGGATATACTTCAATTCGCGTTAGATGCGTGAAAAATTAGATTCGTTAATCTATTTTTCGCCAAACGGATGGTTTTCATATTTAAAAAACTGAGGGATCAATACCGCATATGTTTTTCATAGCAAGAAATAAACATTAGAACGCTTTATAAAACATATTGATACTTCAAACGAAACAAAGCACAACATAATCATTTTCATGCGCCGCACAACGCTTGAATCAAAGAAGATCACGATGGGCCGCTTCCACGGCACAAAACGGTAAAAATCCCTTTGAAATCGGGATTTTATTTCATTTTTGTTTAGGTACAATACATGGGTAACAAATAAGAAGCAAGAGAAGGTCCTCCTGTGGTATAATTGAATTGCGCCAACAATCATAGAAAGGAGAACCAACTCTTGCGCAAGAATAATACCACAGAAGCACACAATCGTCAACGTATGCTCGAGTACGGAAGGAAGCATGGGGGAACCAAAGCGGCGCTCAGGTTCAGATGCAGCAGAAAGACATACTATAAATGGCTGAAGGTATGGGACGGTACATGGCAAAGCCTGAAGGATAGGAGCCGAGCTCCAAAGACGCATCCCCGAAAGATCGATGAGGAGACAATAAACAAGATACGGAAAAGACTGAAGCAATTCCGGTGGACGGATCTGCTTATGGCTTATCAGGTGAGTGTGGAGAAGGATGGCTATACCGCAAGCTATGGAGCTTTCAAAAGAATAGCATCACGGCTTAAGGGCGAAAAACCAAAGAGAAAGAAGAAGCGAACGCTGAAACCGTACAAGAGGGCAGAATACCCCGGTCAGAAGGTACAGATAGATGTTAAGTTCGTTCCTGCTATGTGCGTAACCAACGGGAAGAAGTATTATCAATTCACCGCAGTAGACGAATGTACGCGCTGGACATACCGAGAAATGTACGACGAACACAGCACTTTCAGCGCGAAATGCTTTCTTGAGGATTTGATCCGCAAAGCTCCGTTTCCGATAAGAGAGGTACAGACGGACAACGGTACGGAGTTCACCAATGCGCTGCTGGTTACGAAGTCAAAGCACAAGACGATGTTCGAGCAGGCGCTGTTGGAAA
>UQNF01000004.1 GCA_900542285.1 uncultured Clostridium sp. | reverse complement strand
GCTATTTCTCCCAGAATTATTTTACACTAACGCTTTCGTAATAGTGAAAATATTGCGGTTTTTTGAAATACCGTTTTATGCGGAAGTGCTGTGCGCCCGGGTATTCGCTCAGGGGGCATCCGGGGCCTAATTAAGGCAAAAATATGTATTTATTGAGACATTTTTACTGCGCGCATTTACAAACGTGGAAAACGTGCTATACTATATTAGCACTCAATAAAGAAGAGTGCTAATAACGGAGAGCGGAAGCACTGCACGAGAGCATCCGCGCCGGATAATAAGGCTTGAGCTTCGGAATGCTAACATGAGAAAGTATCGAAAATCAAGCCGAACAGAATCCAAAAAACGGCAGACGGCAAGCCGGACAGAATAGGAGGAGCCGGAATGCTGTCAAGCCGAAAGCCAAAAAACTCCAAAGGAGGTTACTATATGAATGCTGAAAAACTGACACAGAAGAGCATTGAGACTATCAATCGCGCGCAGCAGATCGCCCGCGAAAAGCGGCATTCGATGGTCACCCAGCTGCATCTTGCATATGCGCTGCTGGATGAAGCAAACGATCTCAACAGACAGCTGTTCACCGCCATGGGCGTGGATGCGGCTGCCATGCTGAAGGATATTGACAGCGAACTAAACAAACAGGCGGTTCTCGGCAGCGGCGAGGCCGGGAAATACATGACAAGCGAGCTTCAAGCGGCACTCGACCAAGCCGAAAGCGAATCAAAGCGCATGGGCGACAGCTATGTATCCGTCGAACACCTAATGCTGGGACTTATCGAAAAGGCGGACAGCAGCATCGCTCCCATGTTCAAGAAGTACGGAATAAGCAGGGATACATACTTGACCGCGCTCAAAAACGTTAGGGGCAATACCAGGGTGAACAGCGATAACCCCGAGGATACCTACGACGTACTCAATAAATACGGCCAGGATCTGACCGAGCTTGCAAGACAGCAGAAGCTGGATCCCGTGATCGGCAGGGACGACGAGATAAGGAATGTTATTCGAATCCTGTCACGAAAGACCAAGAACAACCCCTGCCTTATAGGTGAACCGGGCGTCGGCAAAACCGCCATTGCGGAAGGCTTGGCGACAAGAATCGTCCGCGGCGACGTACCCGATAACCTTAAGGGAAGGAAGCTGTTCGCGCTCGACATGGGCGCATTGATAGCGGGCGCTAAATACCGCGGCGAGTTCGAGGAGAGGCTGAAGGCGGTGCTCAACGAGATCAAAAAGAGCGAAGGCCGGATAATCCTCTTCATCGATGAGATACATACCATCGTCGGCGCCGGCAGGACCGAAGGCTCCATGGACGCAGGCAATATCCTTAAGCCCATGCTGGCAAGGGGCGAGCTGCACTGCATCGGCGCAACGACGCTGGACGAATACAGCAAGTACATCGAAAAGGATGCAGCACTTGAAAGAAGATTCCAGCCCGTCATGGTGCAGGAACCGAGCGTTGAGGATACCATTTCGATACTGAGAGGTCTTAAGGAAAGGTACGAGGTATTCCACGGCGTTAAGATCAACGACTCTGCGCTCATCGCTGCGGCAACGCTCAGCAATCGCTATATTTCCGACAGATTCCTTCCTGATAAGGCCATAGACCTTGTGGATGAGGCATGTGCGCTGATAAAGACCGAGATGAACTCCATGCCCGTGGAAATGGACGAGATTTCCCGGGAAATAATGAGGCTTGAGATTGAAGAAGAAGCGCTCAAGGACGAAACGGACGAGCGGACAAAGGAACGCCTTGCAGAGATACGAAAGGAGCTTTCGGAAATGCGCGACAGGTTCAGCGCAATGAAGGCAAGGTATGACAACGAGCGTACGGCGATTACCAAGGTCCAGCAGCTCAGGGAGCGCATCGAGCAGGTCAATGCGGAGATAGCCAAGGCGGAGAACGAATACGACCTCAACCGCGCTGCGCAGCTCAAGTACGGCGAGCTGCCCAAGCTTCAGAAGGAGCTTGCGGCGGAGGAGGAGCTTGCATCGAGGCGCGAGGGAACTCTGCTCCGTGACCGTGTGACCGGCGATGAGATAGCCAAGATAGTTTCACGCTGGACCGGCATACCGGTTTCAAAACTCGTTGAGTCCGAAAGGAAGAAGCTGCTCCATCTGGATGCCCAGCTGCATAAGCGTATCATCGGCCAGGATGACGCTGTTCAGAAGGTTTGTGACGCTATCCTCCGCTCCCGGGCCGGCATTCAAAATCCCGACAGACCTATCGGATCGTTTCTGTTCCTCGGCCCTACCGGCGTTGGCAAGACGGAGCTTTGCAAGGCGCTTGCCGAAGCGATGTTCGATGATGAGCGCAGCATGGTGCGTATAGATATGAGCGAATACATGGAGCAGTATTCCGTATCCCGTCTCATCGGCGCACCTCCGGGATATGTCGGCTATGACGAAGGCGGCCAGCTGACCGAGGCTGTAAGGAGAAAGCCCTATGCGGTGCTGCTGTTCGATGAGGTCGAAAAGGCTCATCCCGACGTGCTGAACGTGCTGCTGCAGGTGCTCGACGACGGCAGGATCACCGACGGCCAGGGCAGGACCGTGGACTTCAAGAACACGATAATCATCCTGACCAGCAACATAGGCAGCGAGCTGATACTTAACGGCATGGAGAAGGACGGATGCATTACGCCCGAAACGGAGGAGATGCTGCATAAGCTTCTTAAGACAAAGTTCCGCCCGGAATTCATCAACCGTCTGGACGAGATAGTGTTCTTCCATGCGCTCACTGATGCCAATATGCGCGGTATCGTCGACCTGCTGCTGCAGGATCTCAGGGAAAGGCTCAATGCAAAGAGGCTGAAGCTCGATGTCACGGACGCAGCCAAGACCGCAATCATCGACGAGGGCGCAGACCCCGTGTTCGGCGCAAGGCCGCTCAAGAGGTTCATTCAGGGAAGGATCGAATCCCTCATCGCAAGGTTCATCATAGAGAACTCCCCTGCGGAGGACACCGTGATAACCGTTGACCACGATGAGAACGGGTTCAAAATAAGCTGAGAATGTTCGCAAACGGGCAATATGGGGAGGAGGCACTGCACCTTCTCCCCTGTATTTATACTATTGGGCAGCATTCGACAAACTCCGTATTTCGCCGCCCTTGCCAAACGCAGGGGCTTGGAGTATAATAATGGAAGAATTTGACCGGAACGATCGGAGGCGGCAGCACAATGGCAATATTTGACTTTCTAAGCAAGGACAAGAAAAACGACACCAGAAAGCTCGTGGAACTTCCGGTGGCTTCCATCGTCCCGAATCCCAATCAGCCCAGAAAGAGCTTTGATGAGGACAGCATTGCGGAGCTTGCCAAATCGATCGAGCAGGTGGGCCTTATCCAGCCGCTTATGGTCAGGATGAACGGTCAGGGCTATGAGCTCATTGCCGGCGAGAGGAGACTGCGCGCAGTCAAAAGCCTCGGCTATGAAACGGTCAGCTGCATCGTCTGCGCCGATATGAAGGAGGAGGACTCTGCAATTGCCGCAGTTATTGAGAACCTTCAGCGCGAGGATCTGGATTTTTTTGAAGAGGCGGAATGCTATCGCGCGCTCATAGACGGGCTTGATTTGACACAGGAGGAGCTGGCCGAACGCCTGGGCAAGAGTCAGAGCTTTATTGCCAACAAGCTGCGTGTGCTTAAGCTCTCCAACGAAGAGCGTGAGGCCGTCACCGTGAGCGGACTCAGTGAACGCCACGCAAGGGCTATATTGAGGCTCGACGAACATGATGACCGTATGCAGGTGATATCCAAGGCCTCGGACGAGACGCTTAGCGTCAAAGCCACGGAAGAAATGGTGGACAGGCTACTAAACAGCAGATTTGACTCCAAGCAGGACGGAGCGAAGCCGCGTCCGATGCTCAAGCGGATCATCAGGGACTACCGCCTGTTTATGAGTTCCGTTAATTCCGCCTGCGCCGCGCTCAGGAATGCCGGAATGCAGGTGGAGGTCGAACAGACGGACCGTGACGACGGGATGGACGTGACCATTCATGTCACCAAGCCCGATCTTGCCAAGCTAAGAGCGAAGAAATAATATATTTATAATAATGCCTTAGAATGTGTTGACATACCGGATATAAGTGTGTTATCATAACACTTGCCGTTTGGAACACGGTGTGCCTTTCGCGAGGCAGTTTCCTTTACATCGCGGGGTGGAGCAGTCGGCAGCTCGTCGGGCTCATAATCCGAAGGTCGTGGGTTCAAGTCCCTCCCCCGCAACCATTTGGCGGCATAGCTCAGCTGGCTAGAGCATTCGGTTCATACCCGGAGTGTCATCTGTTCGAATCAGATTGCCGCTACCATAAATAGCCGTGACTTCGATATGAGGTCACGGTTTTTTGTAATCCAAACCTCGTAATAAACTGCTGCTTTAGAGATTAATGGCTATCGAAAGCTTGGATATATGCTGTTACCATTGCGGCTCTGATAATGCCGTGGTTTTGCTTAAACAGCAAATCGAGCTGTTCAAATGGGATTATAAGGTTACTACTTTACTGCTAATCTTGTGATCGATATTAGCAGTAAAGTTAATACAATCTTTTCGTTCAATAGAAACTGCAAATGATGGAACTGCATATATAACTCTTGATATCTGGACGGAACTTTATCTTTCCAAACAACAAATTGCTCAATTGTTTATGAACTGCTTCCACAGATGGTTAATTACAGAGATTATTTCCAGTTTTTATGTAGTAAACATAGAGAATTAGCAATATAAACATTGAAATTAGATATGAAATTTGCTATAATATGTTGGTATCAGAGCTGATCGCACCAAATCGATTTTTCCTAATAGGAGGGGAGAATACCATGACTACTTTTCAGTCTTCGTATGATTTTATCAATGATAAAATCAAAGCAATGAAGGATACATATCCCTCTTTACGTAATAAGCCAAACGATTATGTTTTTTCTGCTCTATGCGTAAAATCTATTTTTTATAAGAATCCTGCGCTTATTCTGAACGAATCCGATTTCGGTGATATTATTGTAGATGGACAGTATGATGGAGGGGTAGACATTCTGTTAAGTGACCCTAACTCTGAAGGGGCAGATCTTGTTATTGGCCAAGCAAAGCTATATAGAAGTATTTCATACGAAGATGTTCTAAATGCTATGCTGAAAATGGCTCTATTCTATAAGGATATGATCCGCGGTAATTATGAGCAAGTTAATGCAACCGTTCAGCGACGTTTTTTGTCATTGAATTCTGAAATCGGTGACGAGTCAAAAATATGTTTTGTATTCTACACAAGCGCACCACAGTCAGGGATACACCGAGACAGAATTGAAAAAAAGTTTAGAGAACAGTTCGCTGGAGTGAGTAATATTGACGTTTCAATTCTGTTTGGTACAGACATAGAGGAAGAAATTAAGGAATCTGAATCTAGACGCCCAACCGTAGAATATGGAAAAATTCGCATTGATACAACAGACAACTATCTTCTGTATGGTGATGGTGCTGCAATTGTGAATGTTTCTGCATATTCGATTAAGCAGCTTTATGCTCAGCACAATACTAATCTATTGGCGCGTAACCTACGTTACCATGTAAAAGGAAGGGATATTGACAAAGCCATTTCTGATACTATATCCAGCGATCCAGAGTCATTCTGGCTGAAAAACAACGGCATTACCATTATCTGTAGTGATTTTGATATTGATGGCAGGGAAGTTAAACTGTACAACTTTTCTATTGTCAATGGCGGTCAAACAACATATATGCTACATAAGAGCACGAGCATTAATAGCGATCATGACCTATATCTTCCGTGTAAGATCATTAGGATTATTGGCAATACCGAGGACGAGAGAAATTCGTTCAGTCTTTCTATCGCAAAAGCAACTAACTCTCAAAAGGCTATACGCGCAGTTGACTTGAAAGCTAATTCTCCTGAACAGGTTCGTTTTGCGCGAGAAATGCGCCAAGCTGGTATATTCTATCAAACAAAACGAGGCGAGTCTATTCCTGCTGCCTATAGAGCTCCATATATGAATACAGATTTGGTTGAAATTGGAAAGCTTTGTTTAGCTGCCATTTTTCAAATTCCATGCGCTAGCAGATCAAAGCCATCTTCATTATATCAAGACAAATACTATGAGACGATCTTCAACGGGAATCAATCCCAGATAGCTAAACTATGTAGGGAACTCCTCTATATTGATAACTACTTCAGAACTGTTTATCAGCATGATTTTGATCGCGAAAACGCAACAATGCCTAATGCAAGCATGCGAATTTCATTTGCACACAATGCACGCACTATATGCATAGCATTTGTTGCATTTGCGGCTCGCTACAGACAGGGCAATATTTCTGAACATGATCTCACGCCGATTTTTAGCAATGTTGGATCATCTGAAAGCACTGCTGACGCTATGTATGAAACTTTCCGTAATTTGGGCAAGCTGCAGTATTTTATCGCTCCTAGTATTTTCGAAGACAAAAATCTATATGATAGTGTTCTTAACAAACTGTTTACAATAGTAATTAATGCAGGTATCACAAGCTATTCATTCGAATGCAAGCATGATACAAAATTAACCGCAACAAACTATTTGAAGAAGGACAAGAATTATTATGACATTCTCAGTTCGCAATGGTCACGCACCAGAGATGATATTGCTAAAGTATTTGATGATGTCGGAATGTGAACTTGTTATATAGTTTGGTTATCTTTACTATAATAAATGGCTATTGCAATACGTCAATTTTCTTTGTGTACCTGCAGAACAGACCTTGCTCCACTCCCCTTTTGCGGTGTTTTTATGCCAAACAGCCGAAAGGAAGCACCAATTATCTTGGCGGCGAGAGGTTACAGAAGAAAGCCGTCATTCGCCATGGCGGCGGTCCTTGACAAAGAAGCTGTCGTAGGCTTTGTTGTCCACATAGAGCTTGACTGCGGCATATGCGACAGGATGATACGAATAGCCCGACATTGCGCTTAGGATGATATCGTCCTTCTTTTTGTACGGCATATGCTCATACAGCGTTATCCTGCGCACGCTGCGTCTGCGCAATATGGAGGTTCTGACGGAATAGACCACCTTTTTTATGGTTGAGAACACGATGACGAGGGACAACAGCAGTGATGCTATCGTGTTCCAGGTGGTATCCTCCGCCTGACCGCCGATAAACAGCGTCGAGAAGAACAGGAGCAGGACCAGGAGCGATTCAACAATATCCTTTTGTTCGGCTATGGCGGCGGCGATACCTGTCAGCTTATCCCACAGCATATGAAGGCGGTTCTTATAGCATTTGACGACGACGCCCAAAAGCCTGCTGTTCTCAAAGGCTTCGGTGGCCGTGTGACTGCCCTTCTCCGCATCGCAGAACGGAACGCCGCAATTTTGCTCGAACAGAATGTTAAAGTGAAGCCTCCGGTGCATGGGTGAATAGACCGATTCGTCGAGAATGGTCTTTTCAGGGCAATTTCCGGAAAGGGTGATGCCATAGCATTCCCACTCCTGCTTTGGAAGATCGAGCTTCAGCTCCGCATATGCTTCTCGCCCTATCTCTCCGGCAAAATCAATCCGGTCGCTATCCAAAACGATAGTTGGGAAGTCCTCATAAACCGATGCGTTATAGAAGGAAACGTTGCGGTCCGCAACCTCCGCATTGCCGTTGACCCCCGGGTAAAGGTATCCGCCGTCAATGGAGGATTTGCTTCTGCGGCCCATCAGCAGGACGTCATCCTGGGTGATGATGTTTGCCGAGATTCCTATCTGATTAACGTTGAAGCATTCATCCAAATAGCCGTTGACGGCGTCGAGCAGTTCGGCATATGAGACATCCGATTTTGACAGCTCATCAAGGCGTGAGATAAGCCTTCGCTTGTATCGGTCGTCCTCATGAAACATTTTGATGACTTTGCTGTTGTTTCCGCGGAGCAGCGGATGATCTGTAAAATTGTGATCCAGCGTGAATACGGTTGCATAGGTCGTGCGCTCAAAATGAATACATACCGCAGTTATTTGGTCGCTTGCAAAATTGCCGGACAGCGCTTCAAACCGCAGCGGCTTTATGAGAACGCCCGAATAGAATACCGTGCCCGATGCCAAAGAAAGACTATCCTGCCGCCGATAGACCTCTTCCAAGGCAATGCCGTCATCCGCCATCTCCCATGAACCGTCGGCAAGCCTGATAAAGCGAAAGCCCGACAGCAAGGAAAGCGTCTCGGCGGTCGGACAGCCCAAGAGCTTCAGAACGCCGGACTCCCATTGCATAGCAGTGCGGTGAAACGCGGAGGAAGAGCGGATATGCTCCGCTTCCTCATCGGTCAAGCGAAGCCGAACGGCGAAATTGGATGCAACCGACAGAACGATAGTGCGGGCAAAATCGAGAAGGAAATCAGCCTGATCCGCATGGAGCATGAAAAGCTCACAATGATCCGAGATAAATGAATCAAGCCCTGCCAAATCGGTGAAACAAAGGGAGGATATGGCGGAAATGATAAGGCTGTTGTCAAGCAGCGGAGAAGCTCCGTAGTAGAATGCGGACGAATTCTTTGCATCGACCGTGTTGAGCTCATGATCCAGCGTAACATACCGCTTTTCCCCCATTGGAGGCATATATTTTGCCGTTACGGAAAGCTTTGTGTCCAGAGCCATTACAAGAAGACTACAAAAATCCAGGCTTTGATTCGCAACGGCGCGGTTTAGGTCGTAATTGAATCCATGAATTGAAAAGTCTTCCTTTTGCATGACAAAATACCCCTTTCCTGTTAGTCACTTCATTCACTCTTAACTGCCCTTTTCAACTTGTTCCTTCGGAAAACGGCTACGGCTCTCACACGGCGGCTTTCGCTCACAAAAGAAGCTGATCGGGCGGCTTGAGATCAATATTCAGGCATTACAAGCCTTGTCCTTGCCGCCATGACCGCAAGCTCGGCAATGGACCTTGCACCGACCTTCTCTTTCAGATTCTTAATGTGCCATTTGGCTGTGGTGTAGTCGATAAAGAGGGTGTCGGCTATCTCACCCACGCTCTTGCCCTGCACAATGCAGTAGAGGACCTCTATCTCGCGCGGAGTGAATTCCTCGCTGGAGGCAAGGCCTATCTGAACATGGGGCGTGGAGTCGGGCCAGACGGATTCGCCTGCCATGGTCTTATCCATTACTTCGATAAGCTCGAGCGCGCCGACCTCCTTGTACCAGAAGCTGTCCGCACCTGCGCGCTTGGACTTCCGGATGAAGAGGAAATCCGGGGCGGAGGTCACCATTATGA
The DNA here is from genome assembly GCA_900542285.1 of uncultured Clostridium sp. Taxonomy (GTDB): domain Bacteria; phylum Bacillota; class Clostridia; order Christensenellales; family CAG-138; genus PeH17. The sequence continues at coordinate 70,738 of UQNF01000004.1, read as the reverse complement.
CCTTTATCTCGGGATAGTGCTTTTTTATGGCGGCGGCAGCTTCGATTCCGCTCTCGCCATTGGCACTGCAAATATCCATCAGCACCAGCCCGACATTCCCGTTGGCGCAATAAAGTTCCGCATTGGCTGCTCCCCTTATGGTACCTGCAAGCCTGTAACGATCGCTTGCCTGCGAGATATAATAGGCAAACAGTTCCTGCGTTATCCTTTCGTCATCTACAATCAATACATTCGTCATATCATGTCCTCCACATCAAGCGGCAGCGTTATTATGAGCTCGAAACTGGGGCGGCTCACTAACATCATATAGCCGCCGTTCTTTTCTATCCTGGCTCTAAGCGACGATAATCCTCCGCCCTCGGAAATCTCCCTCTTGGGCGGAGAGCCGTTGTTCATTATCACGGCAGTCACCTTCCCTGCCGTGGTCGTAAGCCTGACATACAGCTTGTCACCTCCTGCATGGCGGATGCAGTTGGTAAGGCATTCGCGCATTGCCGCAGTCAACAGCTTCAGCGTCTTCCCGTCGGGAGGCAGCATGCCGTCAAATACTATCTCGGCGCCTATCGAGTGCGCGGTTTCAATAAGCTCGGAAAGCATGTCCGTTTCATCGTACTGATCCACGGAGCCCTCCAGCAGGCTGAGTGTTCTGCGCCATAGGCCGATAAGCTCCTGCCTGTTTTCGGGCGGACAGCCGTTCAGCAGGTAGCGCCGGGTGTTAAGCACGCTGCTGCCCACTCTGTCGTGAATGCGCATCTTCATTGAGAGTATCTCCTCCTCGCGCATTATGGCGGCTACATTGCGGTTGATACGCTCCATATCCTCGGCGATCGCAGCCAGCTCTCCGTTCCTGAGCGCCAGCTCGCGCGTCGTTCTGCAAAGGTTCGTTACGTTGGCAGCTGTTATCTGAATGTATGAGCTGCCGTGTCTGTCAGTGATGATCTCATCGGTGAAATGCCATGCGCTGCCATCGCTCAAAATAAAGTAATCTCCGTCCCTGCGTACAGAAGCATTGTCGGGCAGATCGGCAAGCGCATTTCTAAGCTCCGAAACATGCTGAAGGTCGGTTCCGGTAAGCGTAAAAACAAGGCTAAGCATCTTGCGGTTGCAAAGCAGCGGAATGCCGTCCATATTGAAGAACGCAATTCCGGTGGGCAGGTTGTCAAGGGATTCCTTTATGGAAAAGAGCAGGTTTGGTTTTCTTAGGTGCTTCATGCCCGGCCTCCGTTCGGGACGCGCATTCTGAGCAGCCAATCAAAGTCGTCTTCCTGCGAAACGGTCAGTTCGGGATGCTCGCTGAGGCGTTCGGGGCCGGCAAGCCGTATGGACATTGCCAGAAAACCTGCGCCCTCGGTAACGGAGACATAAGCGGAGCTGAGCTTGCCCATAGCGTCCTCTATGGCGTCCTCAAAGGCATCGTAGAGCCGCATAAGCTCGGAGAACGGCAGGCTTGTATCGCAGTCCACACGATATTCGCACGCAGTTCCGAACAGGGCAAGGCTTTGCATACTCTCCCTGATGCAATAGTAAAGCTCCGATGTTGGAAGTGCGCGTTCATCCTCTGCAAGGAAGATCAGGTTATTTCTGCGCTTGATGTATGCGCCAAGCACTGCGATCCTTGAGAGGATATCCCTTTCCTTGTCCTGCTCGGAGACTTGGTCAAGCATGTCAACAAGCGCTTCAAGCTCGTGCAGCTTCGACGCGGTCTGCACCTGCATGATATTGTAAAGCCTGTTCTTTTCAAACAGCCGTCTGTGGAGCATATCGGTTTTGACCTTCTCTGCCAACGTGGTGTTCTTGCCCCTCAGAAATTCGTTGGTATCGTTCAGCCGCTCCACCATCTCTGTCAGATCGGATACATCGTCCTGCCAGACCACATGGCCGCCCCTGATACCGGCGCTTGAGAGCCGCACGCCATCGTCCAGCAGCACGGGCGCCGATACGGTTTTTTTCAGTACATCGGCATCATAGGTCTTGGCCGTGTCGGATGAAAGCATTACATTGAAATCCTTATCGATGATCTGTACCGCCATGCTCGTTATGCGGAAGAGGTCAAAATAGTGGGTATTGGAGGGTATAAGCCCCGTCAGTATCGCAAGCTCCGTGCATGTCATTATGCAAAGACTCGAGAATATGGTGATATCTCTTGAGATGTAGCTAAAGACGAAGGGACACTCGAACAAATAGCTTATGCAGAACACTATCAGTGCAATTATCGGTATCATGGGCAGCAGCAGCGTTTTTTTGGAAACGTACCTGCATTTGCGGCGCATGATAAAATATGCGGCAACAGCACCGCCGAACTCCCAAATGACGATGAAAAGATAAAGAGGAGTATACTCATAATTACTGTCGGACAGCGGCAATTCGTTCGGCGAACGGAAAATGAGCCTGTGGAGATCGTTGGTCAGAACGAGAACAAGCAGAGCCCCCATGGGTATCAGGAGAAGCAGGAATTTTTTCGGTATCGCATATTCCTCGCTATGCCCCATTGACATCGCCAAATACACCGCAAGGAGCGGTATCACAAGTATTGGGATATAGTAGCAGTACCAAAGCAGGCGGGAGATGACCTCGCTTTGAACGAAACTGTATTTAACGGTTCTGACCAACACCCAAAACATCAAAAGGAATGCTATCGAAAGCAGATAGCTCCTGAGGCTTGTTTGTATAGTCCTGATGTAAATCGAGACGCCCCAAACAGAGAGAAGAGCTATGTATACAGCGCCCCTTACCGGAAAAGCGATGTCGATGTATCTGAATACATACGCCGCCAGCACCGAAGCGATAATGAAGGCATATAGTATCTTTCTGCGGCTGTTGAGCTTCGGCACGGCGTTCCCCTTTCTTACAGTACGAGAATATGTTAGCATAATTCGGCAAAAACTTCAAGAAGCTTTGATTTTTATGGGATTTCTGATATAATGCCGGTATCAAACCGACAGAGGTGCATATGAGCGCAAAGGTGACCTTTATAATGGGGCGAAGCGGTTCCGGCAAGACCGAGCTGATACTCAACAGAATAAAGCAAAACGAGCTTAACGGCAGACGTTCCGTGCTTATTGTGCCGGATAGGGCATCGTTCGAAAGCGAAAAGAGGCTTTCGGGCCTGATGGGACACGGCATTATGAACACATTCGTCGTGTCGTTTACAAGGCTTGCCCGGCGCATACTCTCCGAAAGGGGCGAAAAGCGAGTGTTCCTAAGCATGCAGGGACGCCAAATGCTCCTGAGAAGGACAATCGAGGAACATAGTACGGAGATGAAGGCGTTTTCACGCATTGCGCTGCGGCAGGGCTTTACCGGCGAATGCGATGAGATAATACTGAAATGCAAGCGATTCGGAATAACGCCGGAGCAGCTTGCCTCCGCCGCCGGGGATGAGAGCCTTCCGCTGTCGCTGAGGGATAAGCTCCGTGATTTCGCGCTCATCTTTGAAAAGACCGCCGACGCCATGGCGGACAGCTATATTGACGATGAGGACGTGGTAAACTCGCTGATCTCCGAGCTTCCCGAATCGTCATACCGGGATTGTGATTTCTTTATTGACACTCCGGAGACCCTGACCGAACAGAGCATACGCATAATATCCGTGCTCTTCGGCTGCGCACCGAGCGTTACGATAAGCTTTAGGGGCGACACCTCCGAGAGCTGCAGGGACAGGAGGCTGTTTGCACCCGATGAGGAGCTGTACAGGAGGATAAGGAACGAGGCGTCGGAGCAGGGCTGCGAAATAGAATTCATTTCGCTTACCGATAATCGCCGTGCAAGGTCGCCGGAGCTTATTCATCTTGAGCGTGAGCTGTTCGCATTCCCCTATCGCAGGTTTACAGCACCGGCTTCGGAGCCTGCGGCAATAGAACTGCACACGGCAGGCAGCCGCATACAGGAGGTAGCTGCCTGCGCGGAGACCATTCGCCGCGCGGTACGCGGAGGACTGCGTTATCGGGATATCGGTATCATCGTCAGCGATACGGAGGTCTATGCTCCGATAATCGGGAGGACATTTCCGGATTATGGAATACCCTTCTTCATGGATGCAAAGCGAGTGCTGTTTGCGCATCCGATAGCGGAGCTGCTGCTTGCTTCGCTCAACTGCTGTGAATCGGGCTTTCGTGCACAGAGCTTTATTCGCGCGATAAAATCGGGCCTGTTCCCAGTCGAAGCGGCGGATATCGAAAGGCTTGAAAACCACATACTCAAATACGGCTTGAACGGGAATCTAATAATCGAACCGTTTGACCAAGCCGATGTGCCGGAGGGCGTTGAGGAGGCAAGAGCCGCAGCGGTCGGGCCGCTGATGGGCCTGAAACAGCATGTTTCCGGCAGGATGCGTTCGTCCGAAAGAATAGAGGCCGTCTATGCCTTCCTGGAGGAGCTGATGATAGGCGAAAAGCTCAGGCAGGAGTGCACTGCGCTTGCCGAAGCCGGAGATCTGACTGGCGCAAGGGAAACGGCGCAGGTATTCGATACGCTGGTGGAACTGCTCGATCAGCTTCATGTGATAATAGGCGATGAGACTGTGTCGCTCAAGAAGTTTATTTCCGTTCTGGAGGAGGGGCTTAAGGCCTATTCCATCGGCATTATACCGACAACGCTCGATCAGGTATTCATCGGCAGCGTTGACAATTCCGCCGTAACGGAGGTGGAGTTCCTGCTGGTCCTCGGAGTGAACGACGGCGCGATACCCAAGACCAAAGCGGACAACGCCATAATAAGCGATTCTGAGCTGAGCAGGCTTTCCGCTGCCGGGCTTTCCGTCTGGAGCAGCACCGACAAGATGAACCGTGCGGAGAATCTCAGGGTATATTCGGCGCTCATGCGGGCAAGGCGCAGACTGCGCCTATCCTATGCCGGCTCGGACGGCGGCGGCTCGCCCTCGGGACTGTTCGAAAGGATACGCAAGCTCTTTCCGGATTGCCTTATGACCAACGGCATAATTGAACCAATCGTCGGAAGTACCGAGCGTGCACGGTTTGCGGAGCTGGTCAGCGGTCTAAAGCACGGAATCTCCGCAGGCGAAGCGGAACTTGATGCTTTCAGGGAGAGCTATGCATATTTTGCCGCAAGCCCGGAATATTCCGCAAGGCTCGCGGTCATGGATAAGGCAATGTTTGAGACAAATGCCGATGAGTGCCTTGACAGGGATACGGCGCTGAAGCTCTATGGCAGCCGCATCTACGGCTCTCCCACCAAGCTTGAGACCTTCGGCAAATGTCCGTTCCGCTATTTTATGGAGTTCGGGATAGGGATAAAGGAGCGTGAAGAGTATGAGGAAAAGGCATCGGACAGAGGAAGCTTTATCCACGCTGCGCTCGAACGCTTCATCAAGGGGCTTATAGACGATGATATCGATTGGGGCTCATTGACCGATGAGGACATCGAAAAGAGACTGTCAGAGATAATACAGATTCTTGCCTCGGAACACAACAGGGGCATCTACCTGAGCTCGGCCCGTATGCGTGCGGAGCTGGGAAGGCTCGGCAAGAGCATTTTTATCGCCGCAATAGAGCTCGTCCGCCAGATAGCAGGCGGAGCATTTCGACCGATTCAGGGAGAGGTGGGCTTTGGCCGCCCCGGCGATCCGCTTCCGGCGCTTACGATAACGGCTTCGAACGGAAGCTGCTTCCATGTATGCGGAATCGTGGACAGGCTGGACGGCTTCTCGCCGGAAAACGGGGACGCCGATTACCTGCGGATAGTCGACTATAAGAGCGGCGATACCGTTTTCAATTTCACCGAGCTTGTCAACGGCATTCGCCTTCAGCTGCCGCTATATGCCGCTGCGATGGAAGCAGGGCTGGACGCAGAGCGAAAGCTCAGCCTTAACCCCTGCTTCCCTGCCAAGGAGGATAGCACGACCGCAGGCTTCTATTACCAATACATCGGTACGCCCGACGCCGAAACGGAGGAGCTGAGCGAAGCGGAGGCGCAGGCGGTGATGAAGGAGGTGCGTGATTCGTTCAGGCTTCGCGGACTAACGCTTGACGATGAGAGCGTAATATTGGCTATGGACGCCCATATCAAGCGGTATTCGAATGTAATCAGGGGAGTTCAGCTTACCAAGGAAGGAATACGCGGAAGCGTGGCGACCGCCGAAGAGATGCGCTATGCGATAGACTATGCCAAGGCTGCCGCCGCAAGAACGCTGGATTCCATAATGCAGGGTCGTATGGAGGTCAGCCCCATACGCTGCAACGGTAAGACCGGCTGCTCGTACTGCAAGCTGCGCAGCATATGCGGCTTTGACCCGACCGCCGGGGCAAGGTACAGAAACGCCGCCAAGGTCAGCGCTGATGCGTTCTTCGGCAGGGACGAAAGAAAATAGCAAGAACGGACATACGATTAAAAAGCGTATTACTAATTATTTCCGCCATTTGCCAAAAAATGTACCGATATTGACAGAGAATTGCCCATTTTCAAGGTTGACTTTGACTAACCGTTGGGATACAATGTTAATATCAAAAGAGTCTAATTCATTTGATATCTTCTGTGGATCCGGGTGGGATTATTATCCTGCCCGGGTTCATTTTTGGCTGAAATGCAGAATGGGCAGAATTGGCGCGATTGGAGCGGCAAAGCAGCATGTTTTGATGTTGACCTTGTTGCAATGCTGCTTTCCGAAAGGATTAAAAGTAGGGGTACGGAGCTTCAAATGGCTGAAAGTGACTGAGGAGTGATAAGACAGCAATACACTCCCAAAAAAAGAAGAGAATGGGGGTACGGAGCTTCAAATGGCTGAAAGCAGCTAAGCAGATTTCATACAACAATACTCTCCCAAAAAAAGAAGGAAATGGGGGTGTGGAATTTCAAATAGCTGAAAACAGCTAAGCAGATATCTAACAACAACACACTCCCAAAAAAGGAAGGAGCAGCCCGGGCGGACTGCTCCGTTATAATTATCAGCCTTTGATAAAGCGGACAACGGGATTCCTTGCGGCCTTGGTTTCATCGGGTCTGCCGACGGGTGTGGTCTTGGGGCAGGCGTGAATGGCTTCGGGATCCTCCTTTGCCTCGCGTGCGATATCCTTCATCGCCTCGATAAATTCATCAAGGGTCTCACGGCTTTCGCTTTCGGTGGGCTCTATCATCATCGCCTCATGTACGATGAGGGGGAAGTAGATGGTCGGGGGATGATAACCGCGGTCAATGAGCGCCTTGGCAACATCCGTGGTGTGGATTCCATGCTCCATCAGCTCGCCCGGAGCGATGACGCATTCATGCATACAGATGCGGTCATGGGGTATTTCGTAGGTGCCGCGGAGCGCGTTCATGACATAGTTGGCGTTGAGAACCGCATTCTCGCTGGCTTCCTTGAGGCCTTCGCCGCCGAGAGAACGGATGTAGGCATATGCCCTGACGATAACGCCGAAGTTGCCAAAGAAGTTCTTGACCTTGCCGATGGATTCGGGACGGTCATAGTCCATGGTGATCATGCCGTCAACGTCGGTGAGCACGGGAACGGGAAGGTAAGGAACCAGATGCTGCTTTACGCCAACGGGGCCGCTGCCGGGACCGCCGCCGCCATGGGGGGTGGAGAAGGTCTTGTGCAGGTTGATGTGCATGACATCAAAGCCCATGTCGCCGGGACGGACGATGCCCATGATAGCGTTGAGGTTTGCACCGTCATAGTAGAGAAGTCCGCCTGCTTCGTGAACGATCTCGGCGATCTCCTTGATATTGCGCTCAAAAAGGCCGAGGGTGGAGGGGTTGGTGAGCATCAGACCTGCGGTGTCGGGCCCTACCGCCGCGCGCAGAGCGTCCAGATCAACGCCGCCGTCGGGAGCGGACTTGATCTCCTTGACCTTGAAGCCTGCCATAACAGCGCTGGCAGGGTTGGTGCCGTGCGCCGCATCGGGAACGATGATGGTGGTCCTTGCAAAGTCCTTGCGTGCCTCATGGTATGCGCGGATGTGCATGAGTCCGGTCAGCTCGCCGTGAGCGCCGGCAGCAGGCTGGAGCGTGAAAGCGTCCATGCCGCAAATCTCGCACAGGCAGCGCTCAAGGTCATACATGAGCCTGAGCGAACCCTGGCACATATCCTCGTCAAGAAGAGGGTGCATATCTTCAAACAGACCTGCGACCTCTTCGTTAATCTTGGGATTGTACTTCATCGTACAGGAGCCAAGGGGATAGAAACCGTTGTCCACGCCGAAATTGCGGCGGGAAAGGTTGGTATAGTGACGAACGACATCGACTTCGCCAAGCTCGGGAAGTTCAAGCTTGGAATCGTTCCTCATGCTTTCGGGAATGGCGTCGGCTACTTCCGGTACATCCAGCTCCGGAAGGTCGTAAGCACGCCTGCCCTCATGGGAGCGTTCAAATATAAGCTTATAGGACTGCCTCATTTTACTACCTCCTTAAGCATCTGAATAAGAAAATCGATATCCTCGCGGGAATTCATCTCGGTTGCGCACCAGAGCATTCCGCCGTCGGGCAGGATATGTCCGCCGACGATGCCAAGGGTCTTGAGCGCTTCGTTGATCTCCTCCGCAGGACGATCGGTGTCGATAACAAACTCGTTGAAGAACGGAGTATCATAGCGCATGTGCATATAGGGCAGAGTGCAAAGCTCCTTTGCAAGGTAATGAGCCTTGGCAATGTTCTGCTCGGCGACCTCCTTCATGCCGGAGGGGCCCATGGTGCAGGCATACATGGTGGACATGATGGCTGCGAGCATCTCGTTGGAGCAGATGTTGCTCGATGCCTTTTCCCTGCGGATATGCTGTTCCCTTGCCTGAAGGGTGAGAACGTAAACCCTTCCGCCCTCCGCATCGGTGGTCTCACCGACGATACGGCCGGGAAGATTGCGGATAAGCTTTCCGGTGGCTGCCATAAAGCCCGCGTACGGGCCGCCGAAGTTCATCGGAATGCCCATGGGCTGGGTGTCGCCGATGGCGATATCAGCACCGTAGTCGCCCGGACGCTTGATTGCTCCGAGGCTGATGGGGTTGCAGTAGCTTACCAGCAGCGCCTTCGCTTCGTGAACGGCATTGGCTATCTCGTCCATCTTTTCGATGCAGCCGAAATAGTTGGGCTGAGCGGCGATATAGCCTGCGCTTTCGGGCAGCGCCGCTTTAAGCGCCTCCATGTCGGTAATTCCGTCAGCACCGACGGGTATCTCGACAAGCTCGATGCCCTGGCAGTGGCCGTAGGTTTTCATGACCTCGATAACGCCCGGATTGAGGGCAGCGCTGTAGAGGACCTTATTCTTGCGCTTGATGTTTGAGAGCATTATCATGGATTCCGCCGCTGCGGTCGCGCCGTCATAGACGGAGGCGTTGGAGGCTTCCATGCCTGTGATATTGCAGATAACGGACTGCCACTCAAATATGCTCTGGAGCATACCCTGGCTCATCTCCGCCTGATAGGGAGTGTAGGCGGTGTAAAACTCGCTTCTTGCAACGAGCTGAGGAATGAGCGAAGGGATATAGTGATGATAGACGCCTGCGCCCCTGAAGAGCAGCGCGCCTTCGTCGTTCTGGAGGACATAGCCCATGATAAGGTTCCTAAGCTCCATCTCGCTCATGGGAGCAGGGAGATCCAAGGGACGGTTGAGCTTCAGATCCTCCGGAATGTCGCCAAAGAGCTGATCCATGCTGTCAAGACCGATGGTCTTGAGCATTTCCTCACGCTCAGCGACGGTATTCGGGACATAGCTTTTCATTTATTCGTTTCCTTGCTGATTGATAAGCGGAATACTCCCCGGAGCGATGCCCCGAGGAGTTGCAATTCAATTATTCTTCCTCTGCGAGGAGAGCTTCGTATTCCTCTGCGGTGAGGAGGTCGGCTTCGTTGACATCGGTGACCTTGACAGCAACGATGAACTGTTCATAGGGATCCTGGTTGAGCAGTTCGGGGGTCGCATCGAGCTCCTCGTTGATCTCGACGACTTCGCCTGCAACGGGAGTATAGACGGGGGAAGCTGCCTTTACGGATTCGATGGTGGTGTAGCAATCGCCCAGCGCAAGCTCATCGCCCACTGCCGGAAGCTCAACATAAACGATGTCGCCGAGCGCGTCCTGCGCGTGGTCGGTGATGCCGAGCTTTGCAATGCCGTCTTCGATCAATACCCAGTCATGCTCACGGGTGTATTTGCGATCATTGGGAACCATAATATTTACCTCCAAGGTTTGTCTGATTTATTGGTTGATATGTATAATACCGATTATTTCGGCATAACAGAATCATTCAGTATGACCGGATCGTTCGGTATAATAACCTGATTTACGCTCTCTTATAGAAAGGAAGCGGAGCGAATTCGCACTCGATGCTCTTGCCCCTGACGGAGACTGCCCAAACGCCGTTCTCATCGGCATCGGCATCGACAAGCGCCATGCAGTAATTGCCGCCGACAGAGGGAGCGGGACCGCCGGAAGTGACAACGCCGACGACCTTGCCGTTTACGAGCACCTCTGCCTCAGGACGGGCGATACCCTTACCGACGAGCTTCAGACCGATACGCTTATGCTTCTGAGGCTGAAGGAGAGCCTCCTTGCCGATGAAGTCGGGCTTGTTGAGTTTAATAGCAAAGCCGAGACCGCATTCAACGGGGGAAACGTTTTCGTTCATCTCATGGCCGTATAGGGGCATGCCTGCTTCAAAGCGGAGGGTGTCCCTTGCGCCGAGACCGCAGCAGAGCATATCAACCGCCTTGCCTGCCTCGCAGAGCGCGGTGTGGAGAGCCACGGTGTCCTCTGCCGCACAGTACAGCTCAACGCCGTCCTCGCCGGTATATCCGGTACGGGAAACGAGGCAGGGAATGCCGGCAACGACCATCTTGTCGTTAAATGTGTAGTATTTCATGGGAAGCTCGCCCTCGAAGCCTGCAGCATCGAGAACTGCCTGATGCTTGGGCCCCTGGAGCGCAAGCTGACCCCATTTTGCACTGTTGTTGATGACTTGAACGTCACCGAATACATGCTCCTGCATCCAGGCAAAGTCCTTATCGGTGTTGCCTGCGTTGACGATGAACATATAGTGGTCGTCGGAGTACTTGTAGATAAGAACGTCATCGACTGCGCCGCCGTTCTCGTAGCAGAGCACGGCATAGCGGCACCTGCCGGGAGTCATGGAGGTGATGTCGTTGGTGACGAGCTTCTGAATGTAGTCGTAAGCGCCGCTGCCGATGATGTCTACCTCGCCCATGTGGGAAACATCGAACAGACCTGCACGCTGGCGCACGGCCTTGCACTCTTCAAGAATACCGCTTGCGTACTGAACGGGCAACGCCCAGCCGCCGAAGTCCACCATCTTGCCGCCGAGGTCGATATGCCTCTGATACAGCGGAGTCTTTTTAAGATTATCCAAGCTATCCATATGGATTCCTCCTAATAGAATTTCGGGATTCTGCCCAATAATACCTGCGGTAGCCAACCTGAAAAGCACATGGGCACACAGCATCATTATATAACCTAAACGGTGGAATTGTAAAGTGGAATCGCGATATATTTAATAAAATTTCAAAAGCAAACGGGGCGCAAATCTATGTGAAAACCGACGGCCGCCAATGAAGGCAGCCGCCGGTTTTCAATAAGAAGGCATCAAATGCAAAACACAAAACAATTTATGCCCAAGGATCCGCGCTCTTGGGAGTACGAACGCCGCTGAACAGACCCATAACGCCCTCCCAAAGGAACCATTCGCCGGTGGAAGGCTTCTGACGCAGAACGATGGGACGGGGGGCGTCGGCGCCGCCGGACTGTACAAAGAGCTTGAGATAGCCGTCCTTTATCTGAGCGCGGCTCGTAGAGGTCTCGAGAAGCTCGATGACAGCGGGCTCGGAGGGGGTGTAGTCGTTATCGGGTGTTGCGCCCTTGAAATAGGACAGGATAACGTGATTGTGGGAAACACCGCGCTCCTTGACAAACTGAAGCTCGGAACCGATGAGGTCACGGCCGTTGCGCATATAGTTTATCATTGCGATACTTGCATCAGGATTGGAAGGATAGACAGCAAGTGCGGCGATGGTGAGCGCAGCGGTGTTTTCGGGCTGCTTAAGGTTTCCCTCGGGCATGGCCTTAAGCTCCTCAACGCTCATGGGAAGGGTGCTGAGGGTAACGGTGTAGGTCTTGCCGGAAGCAGCGGCCGCCACTTCCTGGCCGAGCTTGCGGACAGCTTCGCTGCCTGCGCGCTGTGCCTTGTTCTTGATGGAATCGAACAGTGACATAATATTTCTCCTTGATAATGATAGTCTTAGAAACTTCCGCCGCCACCGCCATGGGATTCGCCGGAGGAAGAGGTATGCGTGCTTGAGCCGGAGCTGCTTTCAGTCTCCCTGCGGGTACGATCGACCTTGGAGTACAGGAAGGTATCGCGGCAGTCTGTAAGCTGCATACTGCCCGATCTGACATAGCTGTCGGCTTCCTGCTTCATGCGGACGGTCTTCATCTTGCTCTTTTTGATGCTCATGATGATGAATGCGACGCCCACGCCCAGAGCGATGCTGATGAGCACTTGTGTGGCGGACAGCTTACGCGGACGGGTGTATATCTTACCGTCGTTAACATACGAGCCGATGACTGTATCGCTCATCTCGATGTATTTTTCGAAAGCGCCGTAATAGTCGCCGTCGGTAAGATAATCGGGGATCAGGTCACACATGTAGTCGATAGTTTTATCGCTGAACATCGTTATTGCGTCGCCGCAGGTCGAGAACCAATAGGCCCTTTCTTCAAGACAGACGAGCATAAGGATGCCGCTGTTATTCGAGCCGAGACCGTAATGGTTATAATCGAAGTAATCGTCCGCATATTCCATGGCGGAAAGTCCGTTGAGCGAAGAAGCGGTAACTATGACTATATCGCAGTTGTACTGAAGGCTGAGCCTGTCGAGTTCGCTGCGGAGGGCGGCTTCCTGTGAATCGGAAAGCAGATCGCCTTCATCGACCATTCGGTCGGGATGCGAATACTCGGCGGAAGAGGGCAGCGCAAACGCCGCAAATGCAAAGAGGACGAACAGCGTGATCGCAAAAATTCTTTTAGCTTTCATTTTCATATCGCGCCTCCTTACGCGAAGAACAGCCATGAAATAAGGCCGAACAGCACGGAAAATACGGCTGCAAAGATGCCGAACTGCTTCCAATAGGCACCCTTGTCAACGGGAAGATCGCCAACGAGCTTGCCGGTCTGACCGTTCATGGCGAAAGTGTACTTTTTGCCTTTATAGGTGGTGTTCAGAAGCCAGACGGGCATGAGCGCATACTTGGATTTTCCGTTTGCAAGCCGTATGCTCTTGCCCTGATTTGTCACGGTCGAATATCCGGTGACTGTCTTTGCAAAGCAGTCGATGGTGCTGGCGGTGATGCGCTCATTAGCTCTTGCTATACTGTCGTCGGACGATACATCGTATTTGTCGGCGAGATAGCCGGAGAGATATGCGGTCTGAAAATCCACGGCTTCGTTCAAATCGAACGGCTCGATGGATTCGGTGATATCGTCGGCGATTTTGGTGGAACCGTCCACCGGGATATTATCAAATGCAATGCTGCCGGAGCGTTTTATGGAATAGTAGCTCGTTTCCGTATAGTTGTAGTTGGAATCGCTCCAAGTGCGCACTCGGGTCGCTCTATAAAGAAGGCTTGCGTCCACATCGGCATCGTAGAGCCAGAACGGGACGTAAACGCCCTTGATCTCATCGATATGGTTCTGCCGGGCAAAGAGCTTCGGAAGCAGGGACTTTCCCTTGATATGATTGCGGTATGCTTCCATTGCTGCTTCCTTGTTGAGCTTGAAGGGAATAATGCAGTCCGGAAGCAGCTGCCCTGCGAACTGATGCATGAGAACCACGGGATTTCCGCAGAATGGGCAGGCGGTCGCCGCAAGACTGTCGTCGCCGATTATCTCGCCGCCGCAGGATTCACATACATAGCTGTGCATTCCCTCGGCTGCTTCGCCGCTCCACTCCGCAGTATCCGGAGTCTGCCAGCTCAGATCGTCATGATCCATATCGGCAAGGTCCGCGTCCAGCGCTTTGAGAACGTCCATATCGTATTCCGAATCGCAATATGGACACTTCATCTTTTGAAGCTCGCTGCTGAGCTCCAGCGCCCCGCCGCAGGCCGGACATTTGTATTCTTGTATACTTGCCAATTAATTTATCTCCTTAATATATTGATGCCGTCAGTCGATTCTGCGAAGCTTAAACGTCATTAAAATGATGCTGCCGTCCTCATCAACAGTCAGTTCAAGCCATGGATCTGCCTCTTCGCCAAGGATCTCTCCGGTGATTCCGGAATTGTAGTAAACCTTTCCGTTCTCCCTCTTGAGCTCCTGGACCTGATACATACAGCGGTCATCGGTGATGAGGGCGCCTTCTTTTTTGGCCTGCTCGATCTCCTCATCGCTGACATCCGGAGAAATGCGGATCAGTGTCCGCATCTCGTTTTCGTCAAAGACGAAAAACATATTCAGACACTCGAGCATATCCTCGTCATCGGTGTTCGGATCGATCTTCTTCCAGTTACTGCCGTCGGGCTGAGTCTCAAAAGACATGACCGCATCGATTCTCCACTTTCCATTAATATCCATAATTTGCCTCCTGAAAAAGAGTTGATCAATAATGGGGGTATCGGCCCGCCGAAGGGCATACAAGGCGCGATCGACGGGCTGTGCACCATTCCTATTCGCGTCCGCAAGGACACGGCGCGGCAAAGGCATTGTCAGTTGCTGCGTTTTGTTCCGCAGTCGGGGCAGAAGTTGCCCGTGACCGTCTTGCCGCAGTTGGGGCAGATCCAGTCTGCCGCAGGCTTTTTCGTGCCGCAGTTGGGGCAGAAGTTCCCGGTTACAGCCTGACCGCACTGGGTGCAGGTCCAGCCTGAAGCCGGAGCGGGCTTCTTGGTGCCGCATTCCTGACAGAAATTACCGATAACGGACTTTCCGCATGTGGGACAGGTCCAGCCGCCTGCCTGGGGCTGCTGCTGAGTCTGCTGCATCTGAGCCTGCTGTTGCTGCTGCTGCGCACCCATATTATAGAGGTTCTGTGCAGCGCCGAAGCCGCCCTGTCCGCCCATGCCGACCATGCCCATGCCCATGAAGCCTGTCATTGCGCCGGCGGAGTTGCCTGCGGCGGTCTGCATTGCGTCCGCAGTTGCGTTCGTCATTCTGCCTGCCATCATAAACGGGTTGGAACCGACGCTTGCAGCATCCTCCATCTCGTTTATCTTCTTCATGTCTTCGTCGGTCAGAGTGATCGGATTGAGGGCGATCTTGCCGACGGAAATACCCCTGTTCTCTATCCATTCCTGCCTCAGGGCATCGTTCATGGCTGTTTTCAGCTCATTGGCCTTTGCGGGTATCTGCGCAGGACGGAGTTCCTGTTCGGCAAGTGCGCCGAGAGCAGGCTGAAGTGCGTCAACGAACTCGACCTTCAGCTGACCGTCGATCTGATCCCTTGTGAACTCATAATCTACGTTTCCGCAAAGCCTTGTATAGAACTTTATGGGATCAGAGATGACATAGGTATATACGCCGTTGCAGCGGATCTGAACGGTTCTGCTCATATTGATGCGCTTGTTGACGACCTCGAAAATGATGGGGTTCGCTGTGCCGAACTTGTTGTCCAAAATTTCCTTGGTGTTGAAATAGTAAACGCGCTGATCCTTGGCAGCCTCACCGCCGTAGGTGAAACGCTTGCCAAGCTCTTTGAAAGTGGCCTTGATGCTGTCGCCGAGCTTTCCGGTGAAGATGCTGGGCTCAAGGTCGGTACGGTAGGTGAATTCGCCGGGTTCTGCGCAGAATTCAACTATCTTGCCGTTTTCAACGATTATCATAGCCTGACCGTCCGCAACGGCGACGCCGGAACCGTTAGAAATGACATTGTCACTTGCCTTGGTGTTGGAGGATCTGCCGCTTACGCGCTTCTCGCCCTTTCTCATCAGCACATTGTTGGGAAGCGATTCACAATAGAAAAACTCCTTCCACTGATCGGCCAGGGTGCCGCCAAGAGCACCGATTCCTGCTTTAATAAGTCCCATGTTTTGCTCCTTTCAAGTTTATAATACTTGTTTTGATCGTATTTATCTAACGGCGGAACGCATCGACTCTCCGCAGATAATGCTTAGAGCGTGTCGAGCAGTGCGGACAGATAGCTTGCGCTCGTCGAACAGTAAACGAATTGGTCGATAAGCTGCGCCCTCTTTGCGTCGCAGACCCTCTTGGCAAGTTCCGGTTCGCTGCGTTCGTCCGTCATGAGTACGATCTTGCAGTCCGGAAGCGAGGCTTTCATCTCGTTTCGGATAGCAAGCCTTTCCTCCAACGTCCAGCAGCTGAATGGAGCGACCTCCATCAAAAGTATGTTGGCTGCGAAGGCGCGGCAGCTTCTGACGAGCTCGCAGGGCTCATCGACCGCCAGCACATGAAAATCCCCGTTATTTTTAAGCGCAAGCTCAACCGCCTCGCTAAAGATAAAATTACGAAAATTTATCACTATCCTTTGCACTGTCTCACCGCCGTAACTTGATTTTAGCACGATTCTATCATATGTACAATATTATACAGGGCATTTTTGCAAAATGCCCCCTCTTTTTGGAGGGTTAAAGCTTTATCCTGACGGTATTTATCAGAATTGGGCAGCTTTGCCGAAGAAATGAACCGCCTGCAGCTGCCGCTATGGCGAAAGATGGGGAGCGTTCCGCCGATTGC
This sequence comes from uncultured Clostridium sp., assembly GCA_900542285.1. GTDB lineage: Bacteria > Bacillota > Clostridia > Christensenellales > CAG-138 > PeH17. The sequence goes on along the minus strand of UQNF01000004.1, from coordinate 54,101 downwards.
CCGAAGCGTGTGCGGACTGCGTAGCTTCCGATGACCATTCCGGGGCATACGCCGCATGAATCCGCTTGCCAAGCTGCGGATTATGCCATATAATCAGGCTAACATTTCATCGGAGGTAAGGTATGCCAAGCTGGACTGCTGAACAGGAAAGAGCTATAACCGAGAAAGGGAATCTGCTGGTATCCGCCGCTGCCGGAGCAGGCAAGACGGCGGTCATGACGGAGCGCATAGCCCGGCTCATCGCTCAGGGCACGAGCGTCCGTGAGCTTCTGGTCGTGACGTTCACCAACGCCGCTGCTGCCGAGATGAAGCAGCGCATTGAGCAGCGGCTCACGGAGCTTGCGGATATGGAAAGGGACGAGACCGTCCGGCTGCGGCTTTACGATGCGGCGTCCGATATCGGAAGCGCAAGCATCTCCACCATTCACAGCTTCTGCGGCGATGTGCTCAGGCATAATCCGCACCTTGTGGGGCTGGATCCGAGCTTCCGAACGGCGGACGAGGCGGAGGCGGCGCTCATGCGTGCCGAAGCCATGGACAGCGTGATAGAAAATGCGTACGCAAGGGCGGAAAAGCAGGATGAAGGCTTCAGACGCCTTTCAGATAGGCTGGGCGGCGATGAAATGCTGTCCGACAGCATCGGAAGGCTCTACCGCTTTATAATCGCAAGGCCGGATCCCATGGGCTGGCTCGACGGAGCGGCGAATGCGTACGGAGAGGGCTTTGATGACTATTCCGCTCTTGCGTGCAGGGAGCTTGTCGGGGAAGCGCATCAGGCGATAAAAGCCATGAAGGGCGAGGCCGAAAGGCTGCGTCATGAGCTGCGCGGATACGGAGATATGTTCGTCCGCTATTTTGAGACCATGGACAGGGATTCTGCGGATCTTACGATGCTTGAGAAGCTGAACGATTATGACGGTTATTGCTATGCCCTGAAGGAGTTTTCGTTCAGTCCGCTGCCGCGCAGCCCCAAGGGCTCCACGACTCCCCCACTCGTCGATGGATACAGAAAGGGACTGAAAAAGCAGATGGCGAAGCTTCAAAAGAGCTTTTCCATGAGCCTTGATGAAGAAAAAGCAATTGCCAGGCAGCTCAGCCCAAGCGTTACCGTCCTTTGCGAGCTTGTTAAGGACTTCATGAAGGAGTATTCGCGGCTGAAGCAGGAGGCGGCTGTAATAGATTTTGACGATATGCAGCAGCTGTGCTATGAAGCACTGAAAAATGAGGATGCGGCAGAGGAATACAGGAAAAGATTCAAGTACATCTTCGTAGACGAATACCAGGACACCAGCGGAGTGCAGGATGCGATAATCGCTGCTGTATCGCGCGGAGACAACCTTTTCATGGTAGGCGATGTCAAGCAGAGCATTTACAGATTCAGACAGGCCGAGCCGGAGAATTTTCTGCGAAAATACAATACCTATGACGGCACGATGGGCACAAGGATAGACCTCAACGCCAATTTCAGGAGCAAGACTTCGGTGCTTAACGCAACCAACAGGCTGTTCTCGCTCATAATGCTCGGCGATGTGGGCGAAATAGACTATTCGGACAACAATGCACTCATTTGCGGCGTCAGTGCAGGCAGCGGAAGCGTGGAGCTTGCGCTGATCTCGCTCGAGAGCGGAACGGATACGGCAGCCCGGGATGATGCCGCCGATACCGAGGATATGGCCGCCGATGACGGCGATGAATCGGAGGACTTAGAGGGCGCGGAGGCGGAGGCGCTGTATGCCGTGGAGCGGATACGCGAGTTTATCGCCGAGGGCAGCATCTTTGACAAGAGCCTGGGCCGTGAGAGAAAGCCCGTCTATTCCGACTTTGCGGTGCTGATGAGAAAGACCGCCGGAGCCGCACTGACATGGGTCAATACGCTGACACGCTGCGGCATACCGTGCACGGCGGAGCTTGGGGACGGCTATTTTGATGCGATAGAGGTGCAGGTTTTCATTAATCTGCTGCGAATAATCGATAACCGCCGCCAAGACATTCCGATGATGAGCGTTATGCGCTCCCCTATCTGCGCCTTCACGAGTGAAGAGATCGTGTACCTCAAGACCGAATACGAGGGCGAGGCACTTCTTGACAGGCTGATGCTTGCCGCCGGGGATACGGAAAGCTCCTGCGGCAGGAAAGCAGGGAAGCTGCTTGCGGATATCGACAACTGGCGTGAATATGTCCGCAGCAGCGGTGTCGAAGCGTTGGTGGGCAGGCTGCTGAACGAAACCGACTATTACAGCTTCGTCGGCATACTTCCGGGCGGTGCGGTACGGCAGGCGAACCTTGAAAAGCTCATAGAAAGAGCGGGATTTTACGAGAGCAGCTCCGCCGGAGGGCTGCACGGATTCATAATGTTTTTGGACGGTATGCGCGACAATACTTCCGTCGGTGCGATGCAGACCCCTGCCGTAGATGCGGTAAGGATCATGAGCATTCACAAGAGCAAGGGCCTTGAATTTCCGGTCGTTTTCATCGCCGGGCTTTCAGCGCAGTTCAGCCGCCGCGACGGACAGGCAGCCGTCATTACGGACGGAGAATTAGGCGTAGGCATTCGTCCCCGAGGGCTTGGCCCAAATGGCAGGGAGCCGCTGCTCCGTCGCGCTGCCGCTGCCAAGGCCGCATCAAAGCTGAACGCAGAGGAGATGCGTATACTTTATGTGGGCATGACGAGGGCGAAGGAAAAGCTGTTTATGGTCGGAGCAAACAAGCGAATGCACAAGTGCATCCTTGAGTGGGCAAGCCCGATGAGCGCACAGCGCATATCGAATGCGCATTGCTTCCTCGATTGGCTGTTGGGAGCCTACTGTCCGCTTGGTCTTAACCTTGAGACCGCCGCAAACGGAGCAGAAATTAATATAGGAAGCGATACCATGACGATAAGATTCATGGAGTCGGATGTGCTTTCCTATGGCGGCCTTGCCGCAGACGGCATCAGCGAACGCGGATACAGGGAATGGACGGAAAAAGCGAGGACGGCGGATACAAAGAGCTTCTCCGAGCTGGTCAATTTTGACTATCCGTTCGGCACCGATACCGCTGCGCCTGCCAAGCGAAGCGTTACCGACTTCTTAGTTACGGATTACGAATACAGCCCTGCCGTGCCTGCGTTCATGCAGGGGGGACGGAAGCTCTCATCTGCGGAGCGCGGAACGGCAGCGCATAGCCTTATCATGAACCTGCCGCTGACGATGCACGACAGGAGCTCCGTGGAAAGGACCGTTTCGGAGCTGGCTTCCGCCGGCAAGCTGTCCGAATCGGAGGCAGAAAGCATCTATATAAAAGGAATATTGAACCTGACGGACTCGGAGCTTTGGCGGCGCATCATACGGTCGCCAAGGGTCGAAAGGGAGCTTGAATTTACTCTGCTTGACGATGGCGGAGGCCTTGTACAGGGCATGATAGACTGCTGCTTCTTTGAGCAAGACGGCTGGGTGGTTGTCGATTACAAGACCACTGCCGTTCATGCGGACAAAGCCGGCTGCGAAGCTCAAGACGGTGCTATAGAGGACGCAGGCCGTGCGGTCGCAGAAGGCTACGCGCCGCAGCTTGACGCCTATGCAGCTGCGCTTAACGCCATAAGCGGCTTGCCTGTGAGGGAAAAATGGGTGTATCTGCTGGGAACGGGAAGAGCATACAGGCTCGATTGAACGGCGTCGGGTGATACTGCGCCGGAGTCCCGGATAAAATGGTATATGGTATTTTATGAATATGGAGCTGCCATAAGCTTGACATAAAGCCGAATTAAATCTATAATAAAAAGGAATGCCCTCGTCATACGAATCATAAGCCGTTCATAGGACATAGCTCTGCCGCACGATCGGCAGGAACAAGCAGGCATATTATTATAGAAATGGAGGAAAATGTCTGTGTTTTTTAGTAATGCAGTTTTCATAACTAATTCATTACCGTGGAACATTGTAATCGTGATCGCGCTTGTCGCCGTCGCCGCCGTCGTTGGCGCACTCGTGGCACACACTCACGATGTAAAGAATGCAGAATCAAAGGTCTCCCAAGCCGAGCAGACGGTAAGAACCATGATCGAAGACGCGATAAAGAAAGCCGAAACGATCAAAAAGGAAACCATCATTGAGGCAAGGGAAGAAGCATTAAGGCTGAAAACAGAACAGGAACGTGAAGAAAAAGAACGCAGGAGCGAACTTCAGCGCAGCGAAAGAAGATTGCAGCAGCGCGAAGAATCCCTGGACAAGAAGCAGGATTCGCTCGAACAGCGTGAACAGGCACTGGCAAAGCGAGTCAAGGCGGCAGAAGCCAAGGAGGCTTCCATAGACGCCCTGTATGAACAGCAGCGTGCCGAGCTTGAACGCATCGCAGGAATGACCCCGGAGGAGGCAAGAAAGGTCGTTTTGAGCGAAGCCGAGGTCGAGGCAAGGCGCGACGCCGCTATCATGATCCGCGACATCGAAAACAAAGCGAAGGCCGAGGGCGACAGGCGTGCAGTCAACATCATCTCGATGGCGATACAGCGCTGCGCATCGGATCACGTTGCGGAGGCTACCGTATCCGTGGTGCAGCTGCCCAATGACGAGATGAAGGGCCGCATCATCGGCAGAGAGGGCAGGAATATCCGCACTCTCGAGACCGTGACCGGGGTCAACCTCATCATCGACGATACCCCCGAGGCGGTCATCCTTTCAAGCTTTGATCCCGTTCGCCGCGAGATCGCAAGGATAGCGCTTGAAAAGCTCATTCTTGACGGCCGAATCCATCCTGCAAGGATAGAGGAGATGGTCGAAAAGGCTCGCAAGGAGGTCGAAAACCAGATCCGTGAAGCGGGCGAACAGGCCGTATTTGAAGCAGGCGTTCATGGGCTTCATCATGAGCTCGTCAAGATACTGGGCAGGCTCCGCTATCGCACCAGCTACGGTCAGAACGTGCTTCAGCACTCAATCGAAGTTTCGCAGCTTGCGGGACTCATGGCTGCGGAGCTTGGCGTAAACGTGCAGCTCGCAAAGCGCGCAGGCCTTCTCCACGATATCGGTAAGGCCGTTGACCATGAGGTCGAGGGAACTCACACTCAGATCGGCGCGGATCTTGCCAAGAAGTACCGCGAAAACAATCAGGTCATCCACTGTATCCTCGCCCATCACAACGATATCGAGCCCAACACCGTTGAGGCCGTACTCGTTCAGGCGGCGGACGCAATATCCGCAGCGCGTCCCGGCGCAAGGCGTGAAAGCCTTGAAAACTACATCAAACGCCTTGAAAAACTGGAGGAGATCGCCAACTCCTTCGAAGGTGTCGACAAGAGCTTTGCCATCCAGGCAGGACGTGAGGTTCGCATCATGGTCAGCTCCGATACCGTTTCCGATGCGGATATCGTTGTCATCGCAAGGCAGGTCGCCAAGCGCATCGAGGCCGAGCTTGAATATCCCGGACAGATCAAGGTCAGCGTCATAAGGGAGAGCAGGGCAACCGAATACGCTAAATAAAATCAGGAAGCTTTTTTCACCGCTGCCGTCGGGTCCACCCGGCGGCAGTTCTTTCATCCAAAGACCCATGGGCATGTGTCCGCGTCTGCGTGCCGGCCGGAGAGGAGGATTATGCGCCAAGAGTGGCTTGGCAGTGAAAAAGCCGGGCTCACGTACAAAAACGGAGGAATGCTCCAAAAAATTGATCGTGTTTCCAAAAAACGGGAACGACATGTAAATATATTCAAAAAACCAATGATTTATTCAAAAAATCCGCTTGACAGACGCAAAAGCTGATGATAGAATAGGTCTGTTCGCACCAAGGGGGTAAATTGCGCTTGCCCAAGACTCAATCTCTGCCCGTCATGCTGACAAAGTTTGCGAACACGACCCTGCGAGAGGTTGCCGGTCGCCAATCCGGGTAATTCACGCAGGAGGCTCGACATGGATCGAGCGCCCACGTTTGAGATTCGACCCAAATCTTGTGCGTGGAAGGGGCTGTACGCCCCGCCTAAGTATTCTTTATGAGAACGCACGGCAGAGTGTACAATCCTGTAATCGAGTGCGGCGATAACCGCACGATACTGAAAAGGAGATAAAAATGGCAAACTATCGCATCCGCATTAAGCTCAAGGCATATGAGCACAATCTCATCGACCAGAGCGCAGAGAAGATCGTCGAAACCGCAAGACGTACGGGCGCAAGGGTTTCGGGTCCCATCCCCCTCCCCACCGAGAAGGAGATCGTCACCATCCTTCGTTCGCCCCATGTCAATAAGGACTCAAGAGAACAGTTCGAGATTCGCACTCATAAGCGTCTCATCGACATCCTTCAGCCCTCGGCTAAGACCGTTGACGCACTGATGAAGCTCGACCTTCCCGCAGGCGTCGACATCGAGATCAAGCTGTGATTTCGGAGGTAAAGAAATGAAAAAAGCTATATTGGGCAAAAAAGTAGGCATGACCCAGCTCTTCCGTGAGGACGGCACCATGATCCCCGTCACCGTGGTTCTTGCAGGTCCCTGCCCCGTAACCCAGATCAAGACCATCGACCGCGACGGCTACAAGGCTGTTCAGATGGCATTCCAGCCCGTGCGTGAGAAGCTCATCACCAGGCCTCAGATGGGACACCTTCGCAAGGCAGGCGTCGAAGCTCACAAGTACGTCAAGGAATTTAAGTTGGATGATTGCGATTCGTTCGCAATCGGCGATGTTATCAAGGCTGATACCTTTGAGGCAGGCGAGCGTGTAGACGTCACCGGCACCAGCAAGGGCAAGGGCTTTGCAGGCAACATCAAGAGGTGGAATCAGTCTCGTGGCCGTAAGACCCACGGTTCTCATTCCTACCGTGTAGCAGGTTCCATGGGCGCTTGCACCTACCCCGGCGAGGTCTTCAAGACCAAGCACCTCCCTGGCCATATGGGTCACGAGCGTGTAACCGTTCAGAATCTCGAAGTCGTCCGTGCCGATGCAGAGCGCAACCTGCTCCTCATCAAGGGCGCTATCCCCGGTGCAAACGGCGGTCTCGTACTCGTCCGCAGCACGGTTAAATAAGAGGAGGAACCACAATGCCTACTGTTAACGTATTAAACACTCAGGGCAGCATCGTTGGCGAAATCGAGCTTTCCGAAGAGATCTTCGGCGCAGAAATCAACGTTCCCGCAATGCACGCCTACGTTACCGCCTATAACGCAAATCAGCGTCAGGGCACTCAGAGCGCAAAGACCCGTGCGGAAGTTTCCGGCGGCGGCAAAAAGCCGTGGCGTCAGAAGGGCACCGGCCGCGCTCGTCAGGGTTCTACCCGTTCCCCCCAGTGGACTCACGGCGGCGTAGTATTCGCTCCCAAGCCCCGCGATTATCGCATGAGCCTCAACAAGAAGCTCAAGAGGGTCGCTCTCAAGTCCGCTCTCTCCTCCAAGGTCGCTTCCGATAAGCTCGTCGTTCTCGACGCTCTCGAGCTTTCCGCTGCAAAGACCAAGGAAATGGTTAAGGTTCTTGCCAACCTGAAGCTTACCAACGCCCTCATCGTGCTTCCCGAGAATGACGATACCGTCATCCGCGCAGCACGCAACATCCCCGGCGTCGCTTCCACCACCGTAGGAACCCTTAACACCTATGAAGTTCTTAAGTACAACGCTGTCGTCATCACCAAGGCAGCGGTTGAAAAGGTCGAGGAGGTCTACGCATAATGAACGCTTATGACATTATCATCCGCCCCGTACTCACCGAAAAGAGCTACGAAGCTATCCAGAACAAGACCTATGTCTTCATCGTTGCCAAGGGTGCAGGCAAGACCGAGATCAAGCAGGCGATAGAGACCATCTTCCCCGGCGTCAAGGTCGAGTCCGTCAATACCGTGACCCGCATCGGCAAGGTCAAGAGGCAGGGCCGTTTTGAAGGCCGCCGCCCCACCGTCAAGAAGGCATACATCACCCTCACCAAGGACTCCAAGACCATCGATGCGTTCGATAGTCTTGCCCAGTAAGGAGGAACACTAAATGGCTATCAGAAAGATTAAGCCCAACACTCCGGGTCAGCGTTTTATGACCGTCTCCACCTACGAGGAGATCACCTGCACCACCCCTGAGCGTTCCCTCATGGAGCCCCTCAAGAGCAACGCAGGACGCAACAACCACGGCAGGATCACCGTTCGCCATCGCGGCGGCGGCGCAAAGCGTCAGTATCGTATCGTGGACTTCAAGCGCAATAAGGACGGTATCCCCGCAAAGGTCGCTACCATCGAATACGATCCCAACCGCAGCGCAAACATCGCTCTTCTGCACTATGCTGACGGCGAAAAGCGCTACATCATCGCTCCCTTCGGTCTGAAGGTCGGCGAGACCGTTGTCTCCGGCGAAAACGCGGACATCAAGGTCGGCAATGCGCTTCCCATCAGGAACATCCCCGTCGGTACTATGGTACACTGCATCGAGCTGCTTCCCGGCAAGGGCGCACAGCTCGTTCGCTCCGCAGGCAATGCGGCGCAGCTCCTCGCTAAGGAGAACAAGTACGCTCAGGTACGTCTTCCCAGCGGCGAAGTCCGTCTCATTCCCCTCGGCTGCAAAGCTACTATCGGTCAGGTTGGCAATATCGATTCCGTAAACATCAAGCTCGGTAAAGCAGGCCGCACCCGTCACATGGGCTTCCGTCCCACCGTTCGCGGTTCCGTCATGAACCCCAACGATCACCCCCACGGAGGCGGTGAAGGTAAGTCACCCATCGGTCGTCCCGGTCCTGTTACCCCCTGGGGTAAGCCCGCTCTCGGATACAAGACCAGAAAGACCAAGAATATCAATGATAAGTACATCGTCCGCCGCAGGGACGGTAAGTGATCTAAGAAGGGAGAATTGAAACAATGAGTAGGTCAGTTAAAAAGGGCCCGTTTGTCAGCGAAAGGCTGCTTGCCAGGATCATTGAGATGAACAACACCGGCAAGAAGTCCGTAGTAAAGACTTGGTCCAGAGCATCAACCATTTTCCCCGACATGATCGGTCACACCATCGCAGTTCACGACGGCCGCAAGCATGTCCCCGTCTACATCACTGAGGACATGGTCGGTCATAAGCTCGGCGAGTTCGCTCCCACTCGTACTTTCCGTGGCCACAAGGGCTCCGAGAAAGCAACACGCGGTAAGTAAGGAGGGTATTGTAAAATGGCAACCAGATCCAAAGAAAAGGCAGCATTCCGCAGGGAAAACGCCGACAGGCGTCCCCATGCGACCGCTAAGTACATCCGCATCAGCCCCCGCAAGGTGAAGATCGTTATCGACCTCATCAGGGGCAAGAGCGTTGACGAAGCAGAAGCCATCCTCATGTATACCCCCAAGGCAGCAAGCGAGCCCACCCTCAAGCTTCTGAGGAGCGCAATCGCAAACGCCGAGAACAACCTCGAGATGGACAGGAAAACCCTTTACGTCGCCGAGATCTACGCCAACCAGGGTCCCACCCTCAGGCGTTACAGGGCCGGCAGCAGGGGCAGCGCTAGCAGGATCCGTAAGCGCACCAGCCACATCGGCATCGTCCTTGATCAGAAGGCTGAATAATTAGGAGGGAATTGGAATTATGGGACAGAAAGTTAATCCGAATGGCTATCGCGTTGGCGTTATCAGGGATTGGAATACCCGTTGGTACGCAAACAAGAGGGACTTCTCCAACTTCCTCGTTGAGGATAAGAAGATCAGGGATTTCCTGAAGAACAAGTATTATGAAGCCGGTATCGCATTCATCAGCATCGAGCGTGCAGAGGGCAGGGCAACCGTCAGCATCCACACCGCACGTCCCGGTATGCTTATCGGCAAGGGCGGCGTAGGCGTTGAGACCATCAGGGCCGAAGTTGCCAAGCTCATCGGCAGGCCCGTCAATGTCAACATCATTGAGGTCCGCAACCCCGATGCAAACGCCCAGCTCGTTGCTGAGAACATAGCGGCTCAGCTCGAAAAGAGGACTTCCTTCCGCCGCGCCATGAAGCAGGCTATCAGCCGTGCCATGAAGGCAAACGCAAAGGGTATCAAGGTCAAGTGCAGCGGCCGTCTCGGCGGCGCTGAGATCGCAAGAAGCGAGGATTACAACGAAGGCTCCACTCCCCTTCAGACCATCCGTGCGGACATCGAATACGGCTTCGCAGAAGCAAAGACCGCATACGGCCGCATCGGCGTAAAGGTTTGGATCTACAAGGGTGAGGTCCTCGGCCGTAATCGTGCAAAGAAAGCGTAAGGAGGATAACAACCATGTTAATGCCTAAGAGAGTTAAACGCCGCAGGGTCCATCGTGGCCGCATGAAGGGCACGGCACAGCGCGGCAACGTCATCGCATACGGCGAATATGGTCTCGCAGCACTGGAGCCCGCTTGGGTCACCAGCAACCAGATCGAGGCAGCTCGTGTCGCAATGACTCGTTACATGAAGCGTAACGGTAAGGTTTGGGTTGATATCTTCCCCGACAAGCCTGTTACCGAAAAGCCTGCCGAGACCCGAATGGGTTCCGGTAAAGGTTCCCCCGAGTATTGGGTAGCGGTCGTAAAGCCCGGCAGGATCCTCTTTGAGATCGCCGATGTTGACGAAGCTACCGCAAGGGAGGCACTTCGCCTTGCAATGCACAAGCTTCCGCTTAAGTGCAAGTTTGTCAAGAAACCCGTAGAAAACGTGGAGGGCTAAGCTGATATGAATAAGAAAGAATTTGAGAAGCTCAGGCAGCTTACCATCGAGGAGCTCATTGCCAAGGAGCAGGAGCTCAAGGCTGAACTCTTCAACCTCAGGTTCCAGCATGCGACCGGCGCTCTCACCAACCCCATGCGCCTGAGCGAATGCAAGCGTGACATCGCAAGGGTCAAGACTTTGATCAACGAGCGTGCTTAAAGGGAGGATAAAAAATGGAAACTAACAATGCTCCCGTAAGGAGCTTTCGCAAGACCCGTGTAGGTATCGTCGTAAGCGACAAGATGGATAAGACCATCGTCGTTGCCGTTAAGACCAAGGTTCGTCATCCCCTCTACGGTAAGATGGTCAACCACACCCTCAAGGTCAAGGCTCATGACGAGAACAATGAATGCGGTATCGGTGATACCGTAAGGATAATGGAGACCCGTCCGCTGTCCAAGGATAAGCGTTGGCGCTTGGTCGAAATCATTGAAAAGGCTAAGTAAGGCCGAGGGAGGACAGAATGATTCAACCGCAAACAAGGTTAAAGGTCGCCGACAACAGCGGCGCAAAGGAAGTAATGTGCATTCGTGTTCTTGGCGGTTCCAAGAGGAAGTTCGCATCCATCGGTGATGTTATCGTCGCTTCCGTTAAGTCCGCAACCCCCGGTGGTACCGTTAAGAAGAAGGATGTTGTCAAGGCTGTAGTAGTCCGCACCGCGACCGGCGTTCATCGCCCCGATGGCAGCCACATCAGCTTCGACGACAATGCCGTCGTCATCATCAACGACCAGAAGCAGCCCCGTGGTACTCGTATCTTCGGGCCGGTTGCAAGGGAACTTCGTGAGAAGGACTACATGAAGATCGTTTCCCTCGCACCCGAAGTGCTGTAAGGAGGAAGAACTATGAGCAGCAAGCTTAACATCAGGACCGGCGATACCGTCATGGTCATCACCGGAGATAATATGAATGACGCCGGCAAGACCGGAAAGGTCATCAAGGTCTATCCCGCCGCTCAGCGTGCAGTCGTTGCCGGCAGGAATATGATAGTCCGCCACGTCAAGCCCCGCGCACAGGGTCAGGAGGGCGGCAGGATCAGCAAGGAAGGCACAATTCATGTGTCCAACCTTATGCTCGTATGCCCCAACTGCAAGCAGCCCACCCGCGTCGGCCACGCTTTCGTTGAAAAGAACGGCAAGCAGGTCAAGGTTCGCGTCTGCAAGAAGTGCGGCAAGAACATCGACTGAGTGAGGAGGTAAATTATAGTGGCAAAGAAAGAAAATGCACAGGCTCCCGCAAAGAAAAAGGGAAATAAGCAGGAAGCCGCTCCGTTCACCGAGCCCGCTCGTCTCCGCGTAAGGTATCAGGAGATCGTTCCTCAGCTCGTTGAGAAGTTCGGTTATAAGAACCCCATGGAAGTTCCCAAGCTCGTGAAGATCGTCATCAACATGGGTCTTGGCTCCGATAAGGACAATCCCAAGGGCATCGATGCCGCAGTTGAAGAGCTCGGCATCATCGCAGGCCAGAAGCCCGTCATCACCAAGGCTAAGAAGTCGGTTGCAAACTTCAAGGTCCGTCAGGGCATGAACGTCGGCGCAAAGGTCACCCTCCGCGGCGACCGCATGTACTACTTCGCCGATAAGCTCATGAACATCGTTCTCCCCCGTGTTCGCGACTTCCGCGGTGTTTCCGACACCAGCTTCGACGGCAGGGGCAACTATGCAATGGGTCTTAAGGAACAGCTGATCTTCCCCGAGATCAACTATGACGATGTAGACAAGGTTCGTGGTATGGACGTCGTGTTCGTTACCACCGCTAAGACCGACGAAGAAGCCAAGGAGCTTCTGAGACTCCTCGGAATGCCCTTCGCAGTCAATGAATAAGGGAGGACAGAACTATGGCAAAGACTTCACTCAAGAACAAGCAGCAGGCTACTCCCAAGTATTCTACCAGGGCTTACACCCGTTGCCGCATCTGTGGCAGACCCCACTCCGTGCTTCGCAAGTACGGCATCTGCCGTATCTGCTTCCGTGAGCTCGCTTATAAGGGCGAGATTCCCGGCGTTCGCAAGGCCAGTTGGTAATAAGGAGGACTAAATATGCTCGTAACAGATCCCATTGCCGATATGCTTACCCGTATCCGCAACGCTCTCATCGTGAAGCACGATACCGTTGAGGTACCCTCTTCCGTGATGAAGCGTGCAATCGCAGATATCCTCCTCAGCGAGGGCTATATCAAGGGCTACACCATCAACGAGGAAGGCGTTGAACCCATGATGACCATCACCCTTAAGTACGGTCCCAACCGTCAGAGGGTCATCACCGGACTCAAGCGCATTTCCAAGCCCGGTCTGCGTGTTTACACCCGCAAGGACAATATCCCCAAGGTTCTCAACGGTCTTGGCATCGCCATCATCTCTACCTCTAAGGGTATCATGACCGACCGTGAGGCAAGGAAACAGGGCGTCGGCGGCGAAGTGCTCGCTTACGTCTGGTAATCAAATACATGCAGCCGCAGTGCCGGACGCGTTCCGGCATTGCGGAAGCGATATAATCTAAGACTAATTTGGAGGTGCAAAAATGTCTCGAATCGGAAAACATCCGATAACAATTCCGGCCGGAGTGACAATCACGGTTTCTGACGACAACACCGTGACCGTCAAGGGCCCCAAGGGTCAGCTCTCCGAGAAGATCTCCCCCAGGATGAAGATCAGCATTGAGGGAGCAGTTCTCAAGGTTGAAAGGCCCAGCGACACCAAAGAAGACCGTTCTCTTCACGGACTGTCCCGTACCCTCATCAACAACATGGTTGTTGGCGTGACCACCGGCTTCGAAAAGAAGCTGGAGATCAACGGTACCGGTTACAGGGCCCAGAAGACCGGCAATAAGCTCGTACTCAACGTGGGTTACTCCCATCCTGTTGAATTCGAAGACGGCGACGTGACCTTCGAGGTTCCTGCTCCCAACCGTATCACGGTCAAGGGCATCAGCAAGCAGAGAGTCGGTCAGGTTGCTGCCGAAGTCCGCGCGGTTCGTGAGCCTGAACCCTACAAGGGCAAGGGTATCAAGTATGACTACGAAGTCATTCTCCGCAAGGAAGGCAAGACCGGTAAGTAACAGGAGGATAGCATAAATGATTTCAAAGCTTGATAAGAATGCAAAGCGCAAGGCTCGTCATCATCGTATGCGCAGGCATATCATCGGCACGTCCGAAAGGCCCCGTCTGTGCGTTTACCGCAGCCTGAACCACATCTATGCCCAGGTCATCGATGACAGCATCGGCAGCACCATCGCAGCAGCTTCCACCGTTGAGGCTGATGTTAAGGCTAAGCTCGAGGGCAAGAACAAGAAGGAAGCAGCTTTCATCGTCGGCGAAACCGTTGCAAAGCGCGCTCTCGATAAGGGCGTTACCAAGGTCGTTTATGACCGCGGCGGTTATCTTTACACCGGTCGTGTAGAGCAGCTGGCAGCCGGCGCCCGTAAGGCCGGACTGGATTTCTAAGGAGGTATACAAATGCAGAATAACAGGCGTAATTCTACTCCGGAAGTCCCGGAATTTAAGGAAAAGCTCGTTTCCGTCAACCGTGTTGCCAAGGTTGTTAAGGGCGGTAAGATCTTCCGCTTCTCCGCGCTCATCGTCATCGGTGACGAAAAAGGCCGTGTTGGCGTAGGAATGGGCAAGGCAGCCGAGATCCCCGAAGCAGTCCGCAAGGGCGTTGAGGATGCAAAGCGCCACCTCATCACCGTTCCCATCGTCGGAACTACCATCCCTCACGCTGTTGAGGGCAGGTTCTCCAAGGGCCATGTTCGTATGCTCCCCGCTGAACCCGGTACCGGCGTTATCGCAGGCGGCCCCGTTCGTGACGTTCTCGAATGTGTCGGTATCAAGGATATCCGCACCAAGAGCTACGGTTCCAACAACCCTGCCAACTGCGTAAAGGCTACCATCGATGGTCTCTCCCAGCTCCGCACTGCAGAGCAGATCGCACGTCTCAGGGGCAAGACCGTAGCCGAGATCCTTGACTGATTGGAGGAATAAGACTATGGCAAAATCCCTGAAAGTAACCCTCGTAAGGAGCACCATCGGAGCACTTAAGGACCAGCAGGCGACCATCGCTGCGCTCGGTCTCCACAAGATGCACAGCACCGTTATCAAACCCGATAACGCCTGCATCCGCGGAATGCTCTTCAAAGTAAAGCACCTTGTCAAGGTGGAAGAAGTAGACGAATAAGGAGGTACCAATGAATCTGCATGAGCTGAAACCTGCTGAAGGTTCAACCACTTCCAGAAAGCGCGTCGGCCGTGGCTCCGGCTCCGGTATCGGCAAGACTTCCGGTTATGGTCACAAGGGTCAGAAGGCCCGCAGCGGAAGCAAGAAGAACGGATTCGAAGGCGGCCAGATGCCCCTGCCCCGTCGTCTCCCGAAGCGTGGCTTCCACAATAACTTTATGAAGGTATATTCCGTTATCAACATCTCCGACCTCGAAGTCTTCGAGAATGATACGGTCATCACTGCTGAACTGCTCAAGGCTATGGGCATCATCAGCAAAATCGAGAAGGACGGCCTCAAGGTTCTGGGCCGTGGCGAGCTTACAAAGCGTCTGACAGTTAAAGCAGCAAAGGTTTCTAAGACAGCCCAGGAAGCTATCGCAGCGGTGGGCGGAACAGTTGAGGTGATCTAAGTGTTTAAGACGATCATCAATGCCTGGAAGGTAAAGGATCTTCGCACCAAGATGCTGTACACGCTCATCCTCATCGTTGTGTACCGTCTCGGTTCGTTCATCCCCGTTCCCGGAGTTGACGCGGCAGCACTCGGAAGCATGGTTTCCCAGTATGACTTCCTCAACTTCCTCGATTTGTTCTCCGGCGGCTCTCTGAGCCAGTTCTCCATCTTTGCGATGGGTATTTCTCCCTACATCACTGCTTCCATTATCCTGCAGCTCCTCACCATTGCGTTCCCCGCCCTTGAGAAGCTCAGCAAGGAAGACGACGGTAGGGTGAAGATCGAAAGGATCACCCGCTATGTCGGCGTTGGTCTCGCACTTATCCAGTCCGTAAGTATCGTTGTCGGCCTCAACAGCATGGGCGACCTGCTTGAAGAGGTTACCATCTTCGGCACCAGCGGATTCGGCGTATTCATGAACGGCATCATGCCCTACATCACCGTTGGTTTCTGCTGCACCGCAGGTACCGCATTCCTGATGTGGATGGGCGAGAGGATCACCGAGAAGGGCATCGGCAACGGTGTTTCCATCCTGATCTTCGCTTCCATCGTATCCTCCGTTCCTCAGGTTGTTATCAACCTTATCAACGGTACATTCGGAATCAAGCCCGTTACTGACGGCAGCGGCATTGCGCTTCAGTATCACTGGTGGTACATCTTTGCCGTCATCGCAGTCGTTCTCATCCTCGTTGTCGGTGTTACCGCCGTTGATAAGGCAGAACGCAGGATCCCCATCCAGTATGCAAAGCGCGTTGTCGGCAGGAAGACCTACGGCGGCAATGCTACCCATATACCCCTCAAGGCCAATGCTAACGGCGTTATGCCTCTGATCTTCGCAATGACCATTCTTCAGGTTCCTGCAATGATCGGACAGTTCTGGCCCAACGGCAAGTACTATGCTTGGGTTTCCCAATGGTTGAGCGCAAGGAGCACCAATCCCTGGGGTCTCGTAGTTTACTATCTTATCTACGCACTCCTCATCGTTGGCTTCGCTTACTTCTACTCCTCCATCACCTTTAACCCGGTTGAGATTGCGAAGAATCTCCAGCAGAACGGCGGCTTCATTCCCGGCATCCGTCCGGGCCGTCCCACCTCGGAGTATCTCCAGAAGAAGTGCAGCCGTCTGACCATGTTCGGCGCTCTCTTCCTCATGGTTATCGCAATCGTTCCCACCGTACTCCTCAAGGTATTGGACATCAACGTTCTTTCCTCCTTCGGTCCCACCAGCATCCTGATTATGATCAGTGTATCGCTTGAGATCGCAGACCAGCTCGATTCGCTGATGCTCATGAGGAACTACAAGGGCTTCCTCGGTTAATCCGAACATATCCTGTATAGGGAGAAACTAAATTCTCCCTATACATATTTTCATTTCAGAGGACAGAATGTGAAATTGAATTTTCACACATGTTTTTGAGCCATGCCGACAAAATGACAGCAATTCAGCAGTGATGGAACTGGCTCAAAATGCGAAAAGAAAGGATATTTACATGACAAAGGAATGCTTTGCCATGTAAAGCCATGGTATTAAATATGAAGCTTATCCTTTTAGGACCACCGGCTGCCGGCAAAGGCACGCAGGCGGAAGCAATAGCTGAAAAGTACTCGCTCGCACATATCTCTACCGGAGACATGCTGCGGGCTGAAATCGCTTTACAAACAAATCGTGGTATGCAGGCAAAAGCGCTCATCGACAAGGGAAATCTTGTGCCCGATGAGATGATCTGTGCCATGGTAGAAGAAAGAATCGCGCATGAGGACTGTCGGAACGGTTTCATTCTCGATGGTTTCCCAAGGACGCTCGCCCAGGCGGAAGCTATTTCCTCGATGACAGACATAGATGCGGTGTTCGATATTGACACAGAGCCTGAGCTGCTCATAGCTCGTGTTTCAAAGCGCAGGGTTTGCCCGGAGTGCAAGCACACGCAGGTAGCAGAAGAAGGCAAAGCGCCCCTATGCGCAAAATGCGGTGCAAAGCTCATCAGACGCACGGACGATAACCCTGAAGCAATGCGGAACAGGCTGGCTGTCTATTACGAGAGCACGTTCCCACTGATACAGTACTATAAACAGAAGGGAATTCTTGTTCCCATAGACGGAGGTCAGAGTCTGGAAGCCGTCACAAGGGACATCTATTCGTATATCGACGAGAAGCTAAGCTAATCGGTCAAAGGAAATATGTCAGAAAGAATAACCATTAAATCCGCAAGCCAGCATGAGCTGATGCGACGTGCGGGTGCGCTGACAGGCGAAACCCTTGCCTACCTCGGCACGTTAGTCAAACCGGGAATAACGACAAAGCAGCTTGACGAAGCGGCGGAAGCATACATCCGCAGTCACGGAGGCAAACCCTCATTTTTGAACTACGAGGGTTTTCCTGCGAGCATATGTGCGTCCGTCAACGAACAGGTCGTACACGGAATTCCCAGCAAGAAGTGCGTCCTAAAGGACGGCGACATCATCAGCATTGACTGCGGAGCCATCGTTGAGGGGTTCCACGGCGATGCGGCGCGAACCTTCCTGGTCGGAGAGGTAGCGCCCGAGGTCGTTAAGCTTGTTGAGGTTACCAAGGAGTGCTTCTTCAAGGGCTTGGAGCAGGCGCAGGTCGGAAACCATATTTGCGACATTTCGCGAGCTATCGAAGCGCACGCCACGGCTCATGGCTATGGTATCGTGCGTGAGCTGGTCGGTCACGGTATCGGCTCAAGTATGCACGAAGCTCCGGAGGTGCCGAACTATTGGACTGTCCGCATGGGACGCGGCACGAAGCTCTGTCCGGGCATGGCGATAGCCGTTGAACCCATGATAAATCTTGGCGAACGGCATGTCGATTTCCTGCCGGACGGATGGACATGTGTCGCCCGGGACCGCAAGCCGAGCGCGCACTATGAAAATACAATCTTCATAACAGAAAATGGTCCTGAAGTATTGACAAATCCAATTTAGCAGTGTATAATTATAGGGTTGCGACTTATGGAACGGAATTGGGTGAATAAATGAACAAAAAATCCCAAAATTTCTGTAATTTCGCCGTCAAAAACGGCTCTAAGATGCTCGGGAGACTCGTGAAAAGCACCGCAGGCAGGGATTGCGGCCGGCTTTTCATCGTAGTGGGTGAAATAGATGAAAAATATATTTTGCTCGCCGACGGGGATCTGAGGAGTATTGAGAGCCCGAAAAAGAAGAAGCTGAAGCATGTAAAGGTCTATGACGCTCAAGCCGAGCAGGTCTCCGGCCAGCTTTGCGAGGGCAGAGGGATCCTGAATGCCGAGCTTCGAAAAACAATATCCTTGCTTGCGAGCCAGCTCGATGAGTGAGGTAGACTCTTGAGAAGGAGGGATAAAGCGTGTCAAAACAGGATGTAATCGAGGTAGCAGGTGTTGTTACCAACACATACCCAAACACCATGTTCGAGGTAACGCTCGAGAACGGTCACAAGATAATCGCTACCATCTCCGGCAAGCTGCGTATGAACTTCATCCGCATTCTGACCGGCGATAAGGTCACGGTTGAGATGTCGCCGTATGACCTCACTAGGGGTCGTATCACTTGGCGCGATAAGAAGTAATTCTTGGCGCATGAAGCAATAAATGCACAGGAGGTAGCAGCATGAAAGTCAGGCCTTCGGTAAAGCCGATGTGTGAAAAGTGCAAGATAATCAAGCGCAAAGGTCGCGTTATGGTTATCTGCGAGAACCCCAGGCATAAGCAGAAGCAGGGCTAAACAGCGTTTGACTCCCCTGCGGTCAAACCAATAAAGCCTGCGGCTTTAACCCAAAGGAACCGAGGAACCAACCCATCCGAGGGACCGAACGATGAAATGCGGGAGCGCATGATTCGTATATGCGATGAAGGAATAAAACCATTTTCCGATTCGTGTCGGCAACAGGGATTTCCCCGTGCCGGGAGTGTGACGGGCAAAATGCCCAACTAATTTAGGACTTGCCTTATTTCAGCGTGAGGCAAACCGTCACTATCTACTCCTGTCGGTGCGGCTGCCCTATTTCAACCGCTGCCAAGCTGCACAAAAGAGGCTTAGCGGAAACAGCGGGCCGCAATTTGGCATAGTTGAGATAGGGAACCGGCAGTAATACCAAAACAACCATAATTTACGGAGGTAAACAAACTTTATGGCGCGTATTAGCGGCGTAGACCTGCCCAGAGACAAGCGAGTTGAGATCGGCCTTACCTACATTTACGGTATCGGCCGCAAGACCGCTCAGACCATCCTCGAAGCTACCGGCGTTGACCCCGATATCAGGGTTCGCGATCTAAGCGAAGCGGATGTTAACAAGCTCAGAGAGTACATCGATCATAATTGCAAGGTAGAGGGCGACCTCAGGCGTGAAGTTTCCATGAACATCAAGCGTCTCATCGAAGTCGGCTGCTATCGTGGCGTTCGCCACCGCAAGGGACTGCCCGTTCGCGGACAGAGCACCAAGCAGAATGCACGCACCCGCAAGGGCCCGAAGCGTTCCGCAGGCAAAGCAAAGAAGTAAGGAGGGAATGACTAATGGCAAAGACCGGTAAAGCGGCAAAGAAGGTTACCAGCCGCAAGCGTCGTGAACGCAAGAATATCGAACGTGGCCAGGTACACATTCGTTCTTCCTTCAACAACACCATCGTTACCGTAACCGATATGAACGGCAACGCTATCTCTTGGGCGTCCGCAGGCGGCCTCGGCTACCGCGGCAACCGTAAGAGCACTCCCTTCGCAGCCCAGATGGCAGCGGAAGCAGCAGCAAAGGCATCCATGGAGCATGGTATGCACTATGTTGAGGTTTACGTAAAGGGCCCCGGCGCAGGTCGTGAATCTGCGATCCGTGCGCTCCAGTCCGCAGGACTCGAAGTTAACATGATCAAGGACGTAACTCCCATCCCCCACAATGGCTGCCGTCCTCCCAAGCGTAGAAGAGTATAAGGAGAGCAAACGATTATGGCAAGATATACTGATTCCGTTTGCAGACAGTGCCGCAGGGAAGGCACAAAACTGTTTCTTAAGGGCGACCGCTGCTACAACGACGCAAAGTGCGCAGTAGTTAAGCGTCACACCGTTCCCGGACAGCATGGTCAGGCTCGTCCTCGCAAGGCCAGCGAGTATGGTACCCAGCTCCGTGAAAAGCAGAAGACCCGCCGCGCATACGGCGTAAGCGAGTCTCAGTTCCATAAGTACTATGAAATGGCGTCCAACATGAAGGGCGTAACCGGCGAAGAAATGCTCTGCCTCATCGAGCGCAGGCTTGACAACGTCGTTTACCGTCTGGGCCTCGGTGCAAGCCGTGCTCAGGCCCGTCAGTGGGTCTGCCATGGACACATCCTTGTAGACGGTCAGAAGGTTGACATTCCTTCCTACCTCGTAAAGCAGGGTCAGAAGATCAGCGTCCGTACCGGAAGCTTTGATGTCCCCTACTTCAAGGAAGTCAGGGAGCAGGGCTCCGATAAGCCCATTCCCAAGTGGCTCGAGCTGGATGCAGCAAACCTCAGCGGTATCGTGGCAGCAATGCCTCAGCGTGATGACATCGACCTTGGCATTGAGGAACACCTCATTGTTGAGTTCTACTCCAAGTAATCATCACCATTACCCTGATCTACCATTCCATTTATTTCAAGAGAGGGGAGAGATTCGATGTTGGATAATGAAAGACCGAGAATCGTCAGCAAAGAACTTACCGAAGATCATGGCATTTTTGTCGTCGAGCCGCTTGAACGCGGATTCGGCACAACCCTTGGCAACTGCCTGCGCCGTGTGCTTCTGAGTTCATTGCCGGGAGCAGCCGCTTCCTCCATCAGGATTGATGGCGTGCTTCACGAGTTCTCTACCATTCCCGGTGTTAAGGAGGATGTTACCGAGATCATCCTGAACATCAAGGAGCTTCGCATTAAGATGTTTGAAGATTCCGTCGCTACTATCGTCATCGATGCACACGATGAGTGCGTTGTGACCGCCGGCGACATCAAGCATAGCGCTTCCGTCGAGATAGTCAATCCCGACCTGCGCATTGCAACGCTCTCCGAGGGTGCAAAGCTGCATATGGAAATCGTTGTTGAGAAGGGCAGAGGATATGTCTCCGCCGACAGAAACAAGAAACCCGGTATGCAGATCGGCGTTATCGCCGTTGACTCCATATTTACACCCATTACCAAGGTCAACTTCAAGGTTGAGGACACCCGCGTAGGCCAGGTCACTGACTACGACAAGCTCACTCTTGAGGTATGGACCGGCGGCACCATCCGTCCCGAAGAGGCGGTCAGTGCGGCTGCAAGGATAATGTTCGACCATCTTTCCTTGTTCACAAATCTCACCGAGGGAACCGAGGTTTACGAGGTTGCGCCCGCCGCCGAGAGCGAGGGCGTAAGCAAGGTCTTTGATATGACCATCGAAGATCTGGAGCTTTCCGTACGTTCCTACAACTGCCTCAAGCGTGCCGGCATCAATACCGTTGCAGAACTTATTGATCGCGACGAAGAGGAAATGATGAAGGTTCGCAACCTTGGTAAGAAGTCCCTTGACGAAGTCCAGCAGAAGCTCGCAACCCTGGGTTTAAGTCTGCGCAAAAGCAGCGTATAACTCGTTTGGACGACCCGATGATACGTCCGTATAATCTTAGGAGGAAATTTTATGCCTAACCGTAAGCTTAACAAGGCCACCGATCAGCGTGATGCCATGCTTCGCAATATGGTCACCGCATTTCTTTGGAACGGAAAGCTCGTTACCACCGAGGCCCGCGCAAAGGAAGTACGTCCCATAGCCGAGAAGCTCATCACCTTGGCCGTGTCTGAATATAAGAATTCTGAAACCGTGATCAAGACCACCCTCAACGATAAGCAGCAGACCGTCGAGGTCGAAAAAGTCGTTGATAAGCCCTCAAAGCTCCATGCCCGCAGGCAGATCATGGCTTACCTTTATGACCTGCCCCTCACTCGCGAGAAGAACGAGTCCGCTAAGGATTTCCGTGCTCGTCAGAGGAACACCCCCCACCCCGTTGTCGAGAAGCTCTTCCGTGAGCTTGCTCCCAAGTACGACGGCATGAACGGTGGTTATGTACGCATCTACAAGCTCGGACCCCGCCGTGGTGACGGCGCAGAGGTCTGTATGCTTGAGCTCAAGTAATCAGCCCCATATAAGAAGAATCGCCCTGCAAGCCGAATAGCCTGCGGGGCGTTACTGTTGCTTTATTTCGTGATAGTCAGATTGATTTACAAGAAGAAAACAACACAAACAGACCACATCAATGGTGGACTTAAACAGAGATAGAGCGTAAGCATTGCCAACGCTCTATCCGATCACTTGGGGTCAGCGGAGCTTTGCCAGTACTTCGTCAATCTTTACGATATCCTGCCTGGTGAGTCTGCCGGCATTCTTCATTGCCCTGATGAAGTCGGCAACGGATGCGCCTTCGCCTCCGTCAAGCAGCATGCCGCGGCTCTCAGAGATATACTCCGCACGGGTGAGACAGGGAAGGTATTCAAAGGAGCGAACGCGCTTGCTGACTACCTCAATGTAACCCTTAGCATGTAAACGATTGACAAAAGTCTGAACGGTCTGATAGGTCCAGTCATGACCCTGAACTGCCTGCCAAATGTCGGTGACGATAACGGGCTTTCCGGCTTTCCAGATGATCTGCATGATCTCAAGTTCGGCAGGTGAAACATCTTTAGTAATCATTGTTTGTACCTCACTAGGTTTATTTTTTATTATTCTACACCATATGTGAAATTTTTGCAATAGGTATTTTCACATTTTTTTGAAAAATTCAACGTTTTGTATGCACCAAAGCATTAAATTTTCGTTCAATACTTAATTTCGAAACGAAAATGACGAAAAAAAGCAGGAATTTATACGAAAATCAAACGGTATTCTACAAGAATTTGCGCATATGTATGAGCGCAGACTTCTCCAATCTGGACACCTGCGCTTGGCTGATGCCGATCTCGCCTGCAACCTCGGTCTGGGTTTTTCCACCAAAAAACCGGAGTGTTAATATTTTACGCTCCCTCTCGCTGAGCTTGCTCAGACCTGCGCTAATCGCAACATTGTCCAGCCAACGGTCGCAATCCACAGAATCATCCTTTATCTGATCTTCAATATAAACCGCATCTCCGTCATCACGGAAAATGGGTTCCTGCAGCGAAATAGGATCGCTGATGGCATCGAGCGCAAAAACAATATCGCAGACGGGCAGACCAAGCCGCTCCGCCACCTCCTCAAGCCTGGGCTCCTCCCCTCGCTCATCTATGAGCTGATTGCGCACCTGCATAGCGTGGTAAGCGGTGTCGCGCATTGAGCGACTCACCCTTATCGGACTGTTATCACGGAGATAGCGCCGAATCTCGCCGATAATCATTGGGACTGCATAGGTGGAAAACCTGACGTTGTGACTCATGTCGAAGTTTTCGTACGCCTTGATAAGTCCGATGCAGCCCACCTGAAACAGATCGTCAGGCTGCTCGCCGCGGTTGGTAAAACGCTGGATCACGCTGAGAACAAGCCTTAGATTGCCGGTAAGAAACTCCTCCCTCGCCTGCTCGTCACCTGCTTTTGCGGTTTGGAGTAGCTCAAGACTCTCCTTATAGCCGAGCTTGGGCAGCGTGTTTGTATCAACTCCGCAGATCTCAACCTTGTTGAGCGCCATAATAATCACCATGCCTTTCTTGGGTATGTATTATTTATGGTCACTTTGACGTTTTATTATGCTGGCGGAAAATGTGATCTTTGGTTGAATTTGGGAAAACGCGGGCGCATCGGGAAAATTCGATAAAAATATTAACTCTTCAAGTGAATTTTGTGCGACAGCACAGCAGACACAAATGCATAGTAATGTTATTAAATCCGAAGCATCATTATACAATCTAAGTTGAGATCATGATTGCTGCTTTCGCAGCCAATGAACACTGAACAAATCAGCGCAATACTCATTGAGAAAACAGAAAGAACAAATTGAACAAATATTATGCGGCTTATAAATATAATGCAGGAAAATACCGAACAGGCTTGGAACGAGAAAACAGGGGAAGCTGTCATGTTGAAAAGAAAAAGTCCGCATTATGCGCAACCATTCACCTAATCAGTCGAATAATGGCAAATTGCTCAAAAAGCTGAAAAATCAGAGCGTTCAGGACAAAGACACGGAGAAAAAGAAAAAAGCCAGTAGAGTACTGACTTTTTAATTGGTACACCATCAGGGACTCGAACCCTGGACACCCTGATTAAGAGTCAGGTGCTCTACCAACTGAGCTAATGGTGCATTATAAACTTGTTCGCACTTTCAAGTGCATTGCTTATTATACTCATTTTATTGAGTTCGTCAACCACTTTTTTAGCGAAAAAGTAAATATATTTAGACGGATGGACATGCGGAAATTAAGCCGGCATCTCAGAATTGTGAATCAAAGCTCTCATTTCTCGCTATTCGCATTTTGCTGCGAAAGACCCTTGAAATAGGCTTGCCATGTGATAGGCTTTTTGCAGCGACAAAACAAAAGTCAACAGCGGCAAGGCCATTCGCCATAATTACCATAACTCACAAGGTAATCGGTAACCAGTGCAAGAATATCCGTGGAATAAATACAGCATGAATCCCGTACGATGATGGAAACAAAGCAAATAAGCGTTCGTTTTGACAAAAGAACCGAATTATAGTATAATAAAGTTTAACGGCGCAGTCTGGCTTATAGGCCTGACAGATGCCGAAATAATCAGTACGAAGGGGTGTCCCTGATAGGGACATAAAGAATATGAAGCGAAGCACCAAGAGCATTTTGATCGCTGCGGCAGCCGTCATCGTGATAGCGGCCGCTGTTGCGCTCATTGTAATCAATTCCGCAGTCAATCCAGACCCTGCACGCGAACACAGCATACTGTATCTTAAAAGCTCGGAGGACGAGAATACCTATGTTTTTTATGATGATGCAATGCTTGATACCTATATCCCGGGCAGCGTGGACGCATACCTCACTTGTGACGGCAGCGTTGCGCTGATGAGGGGCGGCACGGGCCTTTACCGCGCGGATAAGGACGGGATAATCAAGGTCTACCCCGTCGGCGTGGATCGCGCAGTGTTGTCACTGGATAACCGCTTTGCGCTGTTCTCCACTTCGACCAAGGCTCATGTCTACGACCATGAGAGCGGTGAAGTGACGGAGATCGAGGGCTTGAATGCCGAGGAGATCACAAGCCTTGCCATTTCGCCTAACAGCAAGGCGTTTGCGGTGTCCGTCATCGATGAAAACGGCAAGACCATGACGTATGTCTATAAGGACGGAGAGACGAAGCTGCTGCGTGAAAACGCCTGCATAGCAGCCATCGGGGATGACGGTGAATCCGGCTACTATGTTGAGGCATACGGAAACGAGCTGACAGGAAAGCTCTACTATATCGCCAAGACCGATAAGCTCATTGCCGAAAAGGCGGAGGCAAATTTTGAGATAAGCCGTGACCTTAGAGAGATTACCTTTGATATAGAAGAAAAGACCCATTACAGCATTGACGGCAGCAAGGCCAAAAAGCTGATGGACGCTTCGGTAATAACCTATGCAGGAAAATCGAGCTGCGCAATGGGCGGCAAATACTGCACGGTCAATATTAAGGACGTGGACAGCATTTTCGACTGCATCTACTATACCGCATATACATCGCAGGACGAGAACAGCAACACTTTGAGAAGCTATGACCTCTACTATGTCAGCTCAAACCGCGCCGTGACCAAGCTCGTCGGCGGCACGACCAGATTCGTTATCGGCGATGACGGAAAGAGGATCGCCTGCCTTGTGGACAACGATGTATACACCGTTTCCGCATACAACCCCACAAGCCCCACCAAGGTGATAACAAACTGCTATACCTTCACATGTACCGGTGATCTCGAGGAATTCTATGCTGTGGACAACTATGCAACGCTGAAGTATGTCAGGCTTGGGGAGAGCCCCGTGACACTGCTCGCCAATGCATATTTCGTAATTATGGGCAGCGATGATACCTGCCTGTGCATCAATGATTACGAGGACAACGGAGGAAGCCTCTATTATGTAAAGAACGGCGTATGCTCCGAAGAACCCGTTGCAAACGGAGTGTACAGCGTTGAAGCTATGCACGGCGTGGTCGTTTATTATGCGGATGGAAGTGAAAGCACGGGCGTGTTCGACGTCTATGCAAGCAAGGACGCTATGCAGTTCGAGCTTGCACTTGAAAAGGTCCAGCTCACAAAGAATTAGAATTAACAGACCGATAAGCCGACAGGCTGCAAAGCTGAAAACACAGGAATTGTTCATATGCGTCCCGAATTGGGGCGCATTTCCCTATTTTGGACGAAAATGAGTATAGAATACACCTTTTCTTCCTATAATAATAAACACTGCTTGTGCTTTCGGAGGTTTTATGCTATAATAAGTTTTGAATGGGCTATTATGCAAAAGCCGTTTTACTGCGGCAGAAATTGCGATGAGGGGAGGGTGTTTCTTGCTGATTACGCATATCAGGCTTAATAATTTTCGCAGCTATGAAGAGCTGGTATTTGAGCCCACAAAGGGCTTGAACGTGATCGTTGGGCCGAACGCCGCAGGCAAGACGAACATCCTGGAGTCCATATTCTATGCTGCGCTCGGAAGAAGCCACCGCACCAGCCGTGACGGAGAGCTTATCAACCGAAGATACCACGGAGCTTATTTGGGCATCGAGCTTGAAAGCGAAGCGGGACGGCGAACGATAGAGATAAAGCTCAGAGACAATGAGCATAAAGCCATCAGGGTGGACGGCCGCAAGCTTAACCGCATGGGCGAACTGATGGGCGTACTGAACACCGTCATGTTTTCGCCGGAGGATCTGTCCATTGTCAAAAGCTCGCCCCAGGAGCGCAGGCGATTTATGGATATGGAGCTGTGTCAGCTCAGACCCACCTATTTTTACCGCCTTCAGCAGTACAATGCGGCGCTGAAGCAGCGGTCAAGCCTTGTAAAGGACTCATTCCCCTGCCTGCCCGATGAGACGCTTCTCGATTCGTGGGACGAGAGGCTTGCCAAGCTCGGCGGCGATATAATGAGCGTTCGAAACGCCTTTATGGAGGAGCTTGGGGATATTGCCTGCGAGCTGCACGGAAGGATCACCGATGATAACGAGGAGCTGTACGCCTTCTACAAGCCCAATGTGACAATGGGCGAGGAGCCTGCCAAGTCGCTCTATGCTGCGCTTGCAGGCGCACGCGAGGACGATTTGAGACGAGGATACACGACCCGTGGGCCGCACAGGGACGATATCGGCATACGTCTTAACGGCGAGGAGGTTCGGGTATTCGGCTCACAGGGGCAGCAGCGCACCGCCGCACTGAGCCTGAAGCTGAGCGAGCTTGCGCTGATGCGGCGTGAAAAGGGGGAATATCCCGTGCTGCTGCTCGATGATGTATTGAGCGAGCTTGACTGCGACAGACAGAGAGCGCTCTTGTCAAACGCGTTTGAATGTCAGTGCTTTTTGACCGCCACCTCCATAGAGGGGCTTGAGGATCTGCCGAACATGAGCGCATACGAGTGCTTTGACGGCAGGCTGACCAGGATAATTTAATCCGTTTTTACTTGAAAATCGGAGAGAAAGAGGAGACTATGGAAAATAATTATGACGCTTCGCAAATTCAGGTGCTTGAGGGCTTGGAGGCAGTTCGCCGCCGCCCCGGCATGTATATCGGTTCGACCGACGCAAGAGGCCTGCATCACCTCGTCTATGAGATAGTGGATAACGCCATTGATGAAGCGATGGCAGGTTATTGCACGCATATAAATGTTTATATTCATCTTGACAACTCCATAACCGTTGTCGATAACGGCAGGGGCATCCCCGTGGACATTCATCCCAAGACGGGCAAATCCGCGCTTGAAGTAGCGCTGACCATGCTCCACGCAGGCGGCAAGTTCGGCGGAAGCGGCTACAAGGTTTCCGGCGGACTGCACGGAGTGGGTCTTTCGGTCGTAAATGCTCTGAGCGATGAACTGAGGGCAGAGGTCAGGCGTGACGGCAAGGTCTACCGGCAGATATGCCAAAAGGGCATCAAGATAACCGAGGTTGAGGTCGTTGGTATTTGCGGCGAGGACGAACACGGTACCACCATCACCTTTGCTCCCGATGAGACCATCTTTGATGAGGTCAATTATGATTATGATACCCTGACAAGAAGGCTTCGCGAACTTGCGTTCCTGAATGCGGGCGTCAGCATCACCGTGACCGACGAGCGCGGCGAGACGGACAGAAGCGACACCTTCCATTACGAGGGCGGCATAGTGGAATATGTGACCTATCTAAACAAAAATAAGGAAGTCCTGCATCCCGAGCCGATCTATTTTACGGCAAGCAAGGCCGAAAGCGAGAAGGATTCCGCAAGCGTTGAAATAGCCATGCAGTATAACGACGGCTACAACGAGAACGTGTTCACCTATGCCAACAACATTAACACCATCGAGGGCGGCAGCCATTTGGTGGGCTTCCGTACTGCACTGACAAGGGTGGTCAACGACTATGCAAGAAAGTACAAGATACTGAAGGATAACGACGCAAACCTCTCCGGCGAGGATACGAGGGAGGGGCTTTCCGCAATAATCAGCGTCAAGCTTACCGAGCCGCAGTTTGAGGGTCAGACCAAGACAAAGCTGGGCAACGCCTATATCAGAAACATGGTGGACAGCGCAGTGTATGCAGGGCTCATGCAGTACATGGAGGAGCATCCGGCGCAGGCCAAGACTATCGTCGACAAATGCCTCAGCGCAAGCCGCGCGAGGGAGGCGGCAAGGAAGGCGCGCGAGCTTACGAGGAGAAAATCGGTTCTCGACAGTGCGGCATTGCCCGGAAAGCTTGCGGACTGCTCCGAAAAGGATCCCTCAAAATGCGAATTGTTCATAGTTGAGGGCGACAGCGCAGGCGGTTCCGCTAAGGAGGGCAGGGACAGGCATTTCCAGGCCATCCTGCCGCTGAGAGGCAAGATACTGAATGTTGAAAAGACCAGGCTGGATAAGATACTGGGCAACGCCGAGATAAAGTGCATGATAACCGCTTTCGGCGCAGGCATGGATGCCGAATTCGACGAAAGCAAGCTCCGCTATCACAAGATAATCTGCATGACCGATGCAGATGTTGACGGAAGCCATATAAGGACGCTGCTGCTGACCTTCTTCTATCGCCATATGCGCCCGATGATTGAAAAGGGCTATGTGTATATCGCACAGCCGCCGCTGTATCTGATTAAGAAGGGCAGCCTTGAGAAGTATGTGTATTCGGACGAGGAGCTGAACCTCACCCTCGATGAGATCGGAAGGGATAAGATAACCGTTCAGCGTTATAAAGGCCTTGGCGAAATGAACCCGGAGCAGCTTTGGGACACGACCATGGACCCCGAAAAGCGAATCATGCTCCAGGTCACCATGGACGACGCAATGCTGGCGGACGAGGTGTTTACGCTGCTGATGGGCGATAAGGTGGAGCCGAGGCGTGAATTTATAGAACAGAACAGCAAGCTGGTCACGGATCTGGATATTTGATAAGGGGAAAGCACGATGGAAGATAACAACAATAACACCCCACGCAGCAAGGCAGGAAGCCTTGAGCTGCTTGGTACAAACGAACTGCCGACCGATATCGAGGGCGGCAAAATACTGCCTATAAACCTTGTCGGTGAAATGAAGCGCAGCTTTATTTCCTACGCTATGGCTGTCATAATCAGCCGCGCGCTGCCGGATGTAAGGGACGGCCTGAAGCCGGTGCACAGGCGTATTCTGTATGCGATGGATGAACTCTCCATGCAGCCCGACAAGCCTTACAGAAAGAGCGCAAGACTCGTCGGCGACGTGCTCGGCAAATACCATCCCCACGGCGATACCGCCGTTTATGATGCAATGGTCAGGCTCGCCCAGCCCTTCTCCACGCGCTATCCGCTGGTTGAGGGCCACGGAAACTTCGGAAGCGTTGACGGCGACCCTGCCGCTGCAATGCGTTATACCGAAGCGAGGATGAGCAAGCTCACCATGGAAATGCTTCGGGATCTCGACAAGAATACCGTTGATTTCTATCCGAACTTCGATGAGACCCTTATGCAGCCCTCCGTGCTGCCGGCAAGGTATCCGAACCTGCTCGTCAACGGCTCCAACGGCATTGCGGTCGGTATGGCGACCAATATTCCGCCGCATAACCTCGGCGAGACCATCGATGCGTTCGTCGCAATGATTGACAATCCGAATATAACCATCGATGAGCTGATGAACTATATTCCCGGCCCGGATTTCCCGACTGGCGGCATTATCATGGGCGATACGGGCATCCGCCATGCCTACTTTACGGGCAGGGGCAAGATCCTTGTGCGCGCAAGGAGCGAGATCGAGCAGTACAAGGCCGACAGGGCGAGGATCATCGTCACCGAGATACCCTATCAGGTCAACAAGGCGAAGCTCGTTGAAAAGATCGCGGAGCTGGTTCACGATAAGAAGGTCGAGGGCATTTCCGATCTCAGGGACGAAAGCTCGCGCAAGGGAATGCGCATAGTCATCGAACTGAAGAAGGATGTCAATGCCAATGTAGTATTGAACAACCTCTATAAGCACACCCAGCTTCAGGATACCTTCGGCGTTATCATGATTGCACTTGTGGACGGCGAGCCGAAGGTGCTGAACCTCCGCGAGATGCTGTACTACTATTTGCAGCACCAGAAGGACGTCGTTACCAGAAGGACACAGTTCGATCTTGACAAGGCAAGGGAGAGGCTTCATATCTTGGAAGGCCTCATGATCGCACTGGACAATATCGACGAGGTTATCGCCATTATCAAATCCAGTGCCAACGGACAGGAGGCAAAGGAACGCCTTATCGCGCGCTTTGGCTTTACCGAGAGGCAGGCACAGGCGATACTGGACATGAGGCTGCAAAGGCTCACCGGTCTTGAAAGGACCAAGCTCGAGGCCGAATTCAACGAGCTGAAGGTTCAGGTCGAATACCTCATGGGCATCCTTGCCGACGAGGGCAAGCTCCTGGGCGTGATACGCGATGAGGTGCTGGAGATAAAGCGCAGGTATGCCGATGAGCGTCGTACGGAGATCACTCAGATAGTTGAGGATATCGATATGGACGACATCATCCAGGAGGAGACCATGGTCGTCACCTGCACCCACCACGGCTATATCAAGCGCATTGCGGAGGATACCTACCGCACTCAGCGCAGGGGCGGTGTGGGTGTTTCCGGCGGAACGACTCGTGAGGAGGACTTCCTTGAGGATATCTTCGTCACCTCCACGCACTCCTATATCATGTTCTTCACCAATAAGGGCAGAGCGTTCAGGATCAAGTGCTATTCCATCCCCGAAGCCGGCAGGACCGCCAAGGGAACTCCTATCGTCAACCTGCTGCAGCTTGGGACGGGCGAATTCGTCACCGCAGCCTTCCCGATTGCGCCCGGCACGGAGGACGGCTATCTCGTGCTCTGCACCAGAAACGGCATTATCAAAAAGACCCATGTTTCCGAGTTTTCGAACATCCGCAAGGGCGGCATGATAGCCCAGAATCTGCGTGAAGGCGATGAGCTTATCTCCGTTGCGCTCTCCGCAGGCGACGATGAGTTCATCATCGGCACTGCAAACGGCATGAGCATACGCTTCAGCGAACAGGATGTCCGTGCGATGGGCAGGAATGCGGCAGGCGTGCGCGCCATTAAGCTCGACGATGACGACCGCGTTGTGGATATGTGTCCCGTTGTGAAGGATTCCTGCATAATTGCAATAACCGAGAACGGCATGGGCAAGCGTACACCCGAGGAAGCATACCGCAGCCAGTCCCGCGCAGGCAAGGGAATAATTGCGATGAACATCACCGAAAAGACCGGAAAGCTGGTCTGCCTCAAGGTAGTTGACGGAAGCGAGGACCTGATGCTGATACGCGATGACGGCGTCGTTATCCGTATGCCTGTCGATACGATAAGCATCATCTCAAGAAACACGCAGGGCGTGAAGCTGATGAGGATAGATGAGGGCAGGCGCGTTGCAAGCGTCGCGCTTGCGCCAAAGAGCGCGGATTCGGCAGAGGATGCTGAAGAAACCCCGGAGAACGGAAAATAAAACAGCTGTAAACGGGTGAAAAGCCCGAAAAGAAATTGGCTGCAGCCTCATTTACCTGAGACTGCAGCCATTTTGATACATTCGGTTGTTGATAAGCGTCAGAGCCGCAGGAACGGCCGTGCCGGATTATCTGATGCCGTCGAGACCTGCACGGAGATCCTCGATGATGTCCTCTGCGTCCTCAAGGCCGACACTCAGACGGAGCATACTCTCGCCGATGCCTGCCTGTGCCAGCTCCTCCGGGGTGTAGGTGCTGTGGGTCATGGTCGCAGGATGCTCGATGAGGGTCTCGGCGTCGCCAAGGCTTACCGCAATGGTGCAGAGCTTCAGGGAATTGACGAATTCCGCGCTCTTCTCACGGCTGCATTTCAGCTCGAACGTGATGATGCCGCCAAAGCCGTTGTGCATCTGCTTCTTGGCAAGCTCATGACGGGGATGGCTCTCAAGGCCCGGATACAGCACGCGCTCCACCATGGGATGACTTTCGAGGAAGCGTGCAACCTTCATGGCGTTGTCACAATGCTTCTGCACGCGGATATCCAGGGTCTTCATGCCGCGGTCGATGAGGAATGCTTCGAACGGCCCGAGGACTGCACCGGTCATATCCTTGAGACCGAACATATTGCACTCGTTTATGAATTCCTTGGTGCCGACAGCCATACCCGCAATGACGTCTCCGTGACCGTTGAGATACTTGGTGGCACTGTGGATGACTATATCGGCGCCGAGGTCGATGGGAGTCTGGATATAGGGGGTAGAGAAGGTGTTGTCAACGATGACCTTGGCGTCGGGGCAGGCGGAATGCGCAAGCGAGGCGATGGCTTCGATGTCGATGAGCTTGAGGCTGGGGTTGGTGGGAGTCTCAAAATAGAAGGCCTTGGTGTTGGGACGGATGGCTGCCTTTACAGCATCAATGTCCTCAAAGTTTACAAGGGTGACTTCGACGCCGTAACGGGTCAGCCCGTGGGTGAAGAATGCGAAGGTGCAGCCGTAGAGGGTATCGTCCGCAAGCAGATGATCGCCTGCGTGAAGCACGGTCCACATGACGGAGGAAACCGCGCCCATACCGCTTCCCATGGCCATGCCTGCCTCCGCATGCTCAAGAGCAGCGAGCTTAGCGGCGATTTTGGCTGTGTTGGGATTGCCCAGACGGGTGTAGATATAGCCTTCCTCTTCGCCTGCGAAACGGGCGGCGCCCTCCGCGGTGGAATCAAACTCAAAGGTCGAGGTCTGGAAGATGGGGGTTGCGAGCGGTGCGATACCCGGAATCTCTATCTTGCCTACATGTATTTGCTTCGTTGCGAAGCCGCTGTTCTTATCCATATAATCCTCCTGAATGATGACATGTATGATTGGAGCTTAGTGTTTAAGCTTAAATTCTATTATACAATAAATTGACGCGTATGGCTGAATTTCCCATAAATATATTACAAAATCGACCGCATTGGGACAGCGGGACACATTTATGCAATGCTTGTGGGCTGGATATTGACACAATTTTGTGGTAAACTATATGCTCAGATCTATGTGCCTTGGGCATAGACTGTTACCGAGGGGATAGATTCCCCGGAGCATGATTAGGAGGAATAAAAATGAAAAGATTTTTAGCTATGCTGTTAGCTTGCATCCTTACGATAGGAGCACTGGCAGTCCCTGCTATGGCAGATGAGACATCGGATGAAAGCGGAAACACCGATGGCGGTGATATCATTGATATCGGCGATATAGACCTGACCGACGTGACCAACGGCGAGTACGCCACCATCGCTGAGGGCGATTGGCGCGTCGTTATGGGCGCAAACCTTACGGACGAGCAGCGCGCGCAGGTGTTTGGAGTATTCGGAATAACTGATTTTGAGGATTCGGATCGTTTCCTTACCGTTTCAAACGACGAGGAGCGCAAGTATTTCGGCGGCAAGCTGCCGGACAGCCAGATCGGCACCCGTTCCATCTCCTGCATCTATATCAAGGGGCTTAAAAAGGGCAAGGGCCTCGATGTCAAGACCTATAATATCGATTACTGCACCGTGGATATGTACACGAACGTTCTCAATACCATAGGCATAACCGATGCTATGGTCATCGTTGCAGCGCCCACGCCTGTCAGCGGCACCGCTGCGCTCACCGGTGTGTACAAGGCATATGAGAGCCTTACCGGACAGACCCTGAGCGAATACCTGAAGAATGCAGGCATTGAAGAGCTCATCACCACCGGCCAGCTTGCGGAGCTTATCGGCAGCGACGATGCGACCGCCATCATCACGGAGCTGAAGCTCATTTTGGACGAGACCAAGGATATGTCCGATGAGGAGGTCGAGCAGAAGATCCGCGAGATAGCTGATGAATACGGCGTCGCCTTTACCGATAACCAGATAAAGCAGATCCGCATCCTGTCAAGGACCCTTGAGGGATTGGATGTGGAACAGATAAGGGATCGCGTGCTCAGCCTTGCCAAAGCCACCACCACCTGGGGCAAGTTCGCCCAGACCGTCAGCAACGCCATTGAAAGCATCGGCAATTTCTTTAGGGATGTTGCGGAGTTCTTCAGCAACCTGTTCAACAAGTGGTTTAAGAGGGACTGATAATGCCGGAAACAGAGGAGTACCGTCCAAAGAGGGCTGAACAGCAGGCGATAAGCACAACGGAGACCATTGAATACATAGGCTCCGGGCCTGCCCATGCAGGCGAAGCGAAGGCTGAGACGCATATGAAAACCGCTGTGCGTCCCGGGCCCTCCTTTTCGCAGAAAATGGACAGGCTCAGAAGGCTTTCGGATGAGGTAGTCGAGTCGCTTCCAAGGGAACTGCTGAACGGGCTTCACGGCGGTATCGCTCTGACCGAAAGGACGAAGCTCCATCCCAAGGCAGAACCGGGACGGCCGCTTCTGGTGCTTGGGGAATACTGCCGATCGAATCAGACAGGGAGGCATATCATGCTATACGGCGGCTCGATACTGCGGGTATACGGCGGCTATGATGATGAAAGGCTCCGGGCAGAGCTGGACAGGATAATAAGGCATGAGCTTACCCATCACTGGGAATCGCTCTCCGGTACCAGGGATCTCGAAATTTACGATTCAGAAAAGCTTGAAGAATACAGGAATGGGAATTAATGAACTGCTGAAACCCGATATTGAACGCAGGCCCGGCTATGTTCCGGTGCTGCTTGCCCCTATGGCAGGCGTTACCGACATTGCATTCAGAAGCCTATGCGTAAAATTCGGCTGCGATTTCACCTTCACCGAGATGGTGAGCGCAAAGGGCATTCACTACAACAATTCCAAGACCAGATCGCTCCTGCAGGTGGGCGAGACGGAAACGCCCTGCGGCGTGCAGCTTTTCGGTCACGAGAGCGATATACTTGCCGAGACCGCCAAACGGCTGTACGATGCCTGCGAGGGCGAGATAAGCGTTTTCGATATCAATATGGGCTGCCCTGCCCCGAAGATTACCGGGAACGGCGACGGTTCTGCGCTCATGCGTGACCCGGTCCTTGCAGGCAGGATCATCTCCGCCGTGGTGAAGGCAGTACCCATTGCGGTCAGCGTAAAATTCAGGAAGGGTTGGGACGATGCGAGCGTCAATGCCGTGGAATTCGCACGCATGGCGGAGGACAGCGGCGCAAGCTTCGTCACCGTACACGGCAGGACGAGAATGCAGATGTATTCCGGTGCCGCCGACAGGGATATTATTGCGAAGGTCGTTTCAAACGTTCATATTCCCGTGGTCGGCAACGGCGATATCTTCTCCGCGGATTCCGCAGAGGAGATGCTCCAAACCGGATGCGCCGCGCTGATGGTTGCGAGGGGCGCACAGGGCAATCCGTTTATCTTCGATGAGATCCGCGCAAGGCTGGACGGCAGGGACTATACTCCGCCGGGAAACAGCGAACGGCTTGATACGGCAATAGCGCATGTCGATGCGTTCATGGATAATGTCATGAAGCAGAACCGCAACCCGGCGGTATTCGTGGAGCTTAGAAAACATGCTGCTTGGTACACCAAGGGTATGCAGGGCGCGACGGAGCTGAGACGCCGGATAAACAGCTGCGGAAGCAGCGAGGAATTGAAGGATATGCTTAGACAATTCCGGAACAGCTTGAACGAATAGCATTCGTGAGGGGGATAAAAACCCCTCTTTTTTTATTTTAAATCGGTTCGACATTGTCTCATCGGGCATATAGTGTAATGATGAAGCTGTTTTGGGGGCATTATGATACGTTTTCTTTCGTTACATGGGGATATGACCGGGTCGGCACGAATAAATGAGCAGCGCAGCGGCGTGGAGGTCTGTCTGAAGCTTCGAAGCAGGGTGAATTCCGCCCTGCAGGCATTCATTACGGATGGAAAGCGGATCGCTGCAATAAGGATAGTTGACGGCTGCGGCACGGGCGAAAATATGAATGTTAGGGGGCTGCTCTTATGCGGCGAAGGCGGAGAGCTGCTCGCCTTCGGCAGCGTCGATATGGGCAGAGTTGAGGCGGAGGAGTTCAGGACCAAGGTTCGCTTCATTCTGAATGTCCGGGCTGAGGAGAGGCGTTTGCAGCAGATGGAATACGCGCGGCGGCAGCAGACGACCAACCCGAAGGAGGGCGAAGGGGCAGGAAGAGCAGAAAAGCCTAAGCCCGAATCCCCGGCAACCGCAGAGATACTCGAAAGGGCGGAGCAACTGTTCCGGGGCGGTGTGCAGACGGCAAAAAAACCTGCCGCAGCGGAAGCAGAGCAGGAGGCAAAGCCAATGGGAAAATACCCCGAAGCTGCGTATACCGAAAGGGCGGAGCAGCTGTTCCGGGGCGGTGTGCAGGCGGCAAAAAAACCTGACGCAGCGGAAGCAGAGCAGGCGGCAAAGCCAATGGGAAAATACCCGGACACTGCGCACACCGAAAGGGAAGCGGTCGAAAACCCCTTCCCAAGCTTTTTTGAAAACTCCTACTGGTGGCGTGAAGTAAATGATAATACGCGCATCTTCGGCGTTGCAAATATTCGTGGCATAAAATACCGTATCGTCGCCGTGCGCTCGAATGCCAAGTATCCGCCCCGGGGCATGGGGAGGAACGCCCGGCGGCTCATCTCGAGCGGAGGAAAGCGGTATTGGGTCGGGCTTTGGAAAATGCAGCAGATGTGAAAGAAGTGACTTCGTGACTGACAAAGGTAATTGTATGAACAGACGAATTCAGGCAAGGGAAGCAATCCGTTATTTGCTGTCCCTTGCCTGAAATTTTTATTTGGTACTGCCGATATCCGTGTCAGAGCCGAAACATCATGTTTCGTTTGCTATCATTCAGCAGGAGGGTTGGGTGGTGTAACAAGAAATATGGACCTGATCGCATCAACACTTTCTGCCCTGACCCATTCCGGCATACCGGATGTCCATACCAAACTATCCCGAGTCAGCTGTCCTGCAGCAGCCATCTGCGATAATGCATCAATGCTATACGGACCGGCGGCTTGCCCATTGACGGCAACATGGTATACGGCCGTGGGAAGAGGCGGAGGCACAGCTCCCTGCTGCATCGGCTTGCCCATTCCGCCCATCATGGTGTTCATCGTTCCTGCAATATTCTGCCCTACAGCGCTCCCGATGGCCATGCTTGCCATCATGGCAGCCATATTAATGCCGGCTTCGCCGCCATTTCCGCCTAAGCTTACATCACCGGCTCCGTTTGTGCCCATATGTCCAAGCGCTGCAGCGCCGGCAACACCAACCTCTGCTTGCTTTTCAACTTGGAAAGCAGCGAAATTAGCGTTCTGTGTCTGCTTATGCTGAGCATATTGGGCTTCCTCACGCTGAATGCGGAGAGTTTCCTCGTAGTTTTCGGCCTCAATTCGCTGCTTTTCTGCAATATCCCGGACAGCTGCCGCTGCTTCTGCTTTTGCAGTGGCACCGACAATATCCCCGGTCACACTCATTAGCCTACGGTAACCGTTGCTGCCCTTATCGATCTCGATCGCGCCGATGTCAACGCCGGAAACAACAACGCCGAAATCCTCCTTTAATCGCTTGCCGAGATCATTTTCAACAACTTCGTTGATCTGTCCCAATTTGCTTTCGATCTGGGTAACCGGAATATTATGTGCGGCAGGGGCATTGGCAACAGCATCCTTAACATACCTGTTAACTGCATCACGGATTTGCAATTGGAAATCACTAAGGCTAAAACTGCTCAGCCTATGCAATTTGATAAATTCTCTATAATCGGATATTTGAAAGGTTACAGTACCCCTCACGGCAACAGGCACGCTAAAATCTACAAATCGCGGGTCGAACACATCGAAGAAAGGCACACCGAATCTTACCTGAATCGTCTTGGCAAGGTTGATAAAATAAATCTCTGCCTGGAAAGGCGTACCGCCTTCGTATGCCAGGCCGATAATGCGCGCCAGCACAGGGAGGTTTTCAGTTTCGATGATTCGGTCAAACGGGCCGACGATAAAGTCCTGCATGACTTCGCTCTGCTGCTTGTACACGAACACCGCAACCTCACCCTCCTTAACACGGAGCGAAGATCCCCAGCGGATCGCATTTTCCCTGTTATTATTTCCTGCAATAGACCCGGCAGGATGCCACTTCCATATCAAATATGAAGGTTCATCGCATCGGATTTCATCCATAAATCCGCCGGCTTTGCTTTTTTTGAATAATGCCATGATATTTCCTCTCTTTCTATTGATCACGGTTTCTCTCTGATTGATGAAATCAGTTTCATATAGTCTTCTTTATATTCTCTGCCGGTAACATTAGATGACTCTGCATAGTAAATAAAGAACCATCTCCTGTCATTTTCCGAAGGGAAACAAAAACAATAACCACTGCCGTCAACAGTTTTGAATAAGCTGATCCTTTGTTTAAAGGTAAATCGATATAGAATACCTTTGACGGCGAAATCCGTTTCAAACACCTCATGGTCGAAGACAACACATTTAGTAAAAAATGATTCTATGGCAGTAATCATGTTCTCGTTATCTGCATACAACCCATCAAAAGAGACATCGTAGTTATCATCGGTTTCGAGTGGGAATGAAATGCTTAGCATTGCAACCGAATCACCCTTTTCTGCATAGTACTGCAGATAATCTTCTTTGCTGCCCTCTTCTTCCCAATAGTCAGGAATAGAAATGATAAAGTTTTCAATGGTAATATCTTGATATGTTGCGTTTTCATATATTAATGGCGGAACTGTTTCCGTGGGATTCTTAGGAATGTCTGAATGATCAGGTGCGGTAATAGTCGGTACCTCGACTGTATTTTGTGGGGCTTCAGTATCACTAACATTTATCTCGGTTTCGTTTGATGCAGCATTTATTATAGCAATTAGCTCATTTCTGGTTTGTTCCCACTTTTCTGCCGCTTGCTGACCTTCTTCAGTGGAAGAGCCTGAGAACACAAGTTCTGACGCTTTGACTCTAGCCAAAACAAAGTTTTCGGCTGCGATGGCATCGTAAATCTCCTCAACTATTGCATCGAGGCGCTCGTTTTCCTTTGAAATTCTCTTGGCATCATTAGAATTCGAACAAAATGCAATGCTAAAAGCAAACCCAAATATTATAAAAGCAGATAATACTATGGAGAGAACCACACCAATAACTGAGAACTTGCTTTTCTTTTTGATATCGGCTATTTGGCTGTGTTTTTTCTCATAGATTGCTTGAATATTCTGAAATTCAGGTGTATTCCCAAAACAAAGCTTTGCTTTTTCGTAAGCCTGTTCAAACTTTGCTTCCCATGCATCTGACACAGCTTGATCAGAGTTTGGAATAGTGTCAAAGCCATTATATCTTTGCATATTAATATTTGAGGAAGCCAACACCAAAAACTCGAATAGGTCCTCTTTAGTATTTGGAATAACGAAACTTCTGATCAATGCAATTTTGCGACGATCTGTTTCACTTATTTCGTTTTGATCTTCAAAGACTTTCTTAAAACTAAAGCTTTTAGCAGGCCGCGACATTTCAATTTCATCAATTCTTGCAGCAAACTCTCGGACAGATGTTGAACTATTTGCGCCACGGAACTCGTGACCACAAGTCGGACAATTAGCGACAAAAGAATTGACTGCCTCGCCGCAATTCGGACATTTATGTATTTCTCCTTCATATACGGCTTTACGATGATTATTGCACATTGAGACAGGCATGCCACACTCAGAGCAATATAGATCATCTTCGTTTAATTGTTTTCCACATTTGCTACAAAAGACCACCTAAAAAATCACCCTTTCATTTGAATTTATTCAAAATATAGCATTATAGTGAATAATAAAGTACTAACCCATGCGAAGACACAGCGCAATATCTAATCTCATCGTTACGTCTGTATTGCTGCAAAAGATTGACTGACAACATTCGAAACAAGTATCATAGTAGGCTCGTTTGCACAGCATTGCAAATATCGTCAATGTTACAAGTAATACATTCGCATATGCGCAAAAGAACAATAGCAATACAAATTCAATCCTGCGCCACATAGTCATTGTTCCGGCTGCAATGTTCATGCCTTTATGTAGCGTAGCAGAGAATACTTCTTTTTCAAAAAGCATAAGCCAAAGCTACTAATAGCTGAACCTCGTGATTCGCATCTCCAAAACCATGCTGCTTCTAAATTATACGGCAGTATATCAAATGTGTCAACCGGTTTGGCGAGACAAGACTTAAAATTACAAGAAACCGCAAATATTATGAATAAGCATAGATACCTGAGGCAAGAAAGCCTCCTTGCCCCAGAACATAGCAGAGCCATATGTTTTGCATATGAACAAAGAAGATCCCCGTGTGTTAATTGAGCTTATAACCGTTTTTCGCATAAAGATAACAAGTATGCGTACTATTCCATTGTTTGTCGATACGAACTTGCATGAAGCCCATATGCTTACAGAAGATCCTTTGCGAGAACCTTTAATCTTTCCGGGGTGTTGTCCTTGGGGAAGCGCGCGCAGTGCTTCAGCAGGCCGAATTTGATACGCCCAACCTCAGGAGAGGCGGGGATATCGAGCCACTGACAGATATTGTTGCCGGAGCAGCGGAGCTCGTTCACAGAGAAGGGGACCTTTTCCTCCTGCATTTGGGCGATGAGACTGCGCCAGCGATCCGCTGCCTTGACCCTGTCGCGGATGATGCCGGAGCCGTGCACGTCCGCCTCGCGGATCTCGGCAAGCTCCAGCGTTCGTTCCACTCCCCAAATAACGAAGCGGACGCGCAGCGTGCTGTCCTTGGCGGTGTTGTTGAGGTCATACATATGATTCCGCACAAGGAAGGCAACCTCGTCGATGGTCTTCTTGTCATAGTGAAGCC
The DNA here is from genome assembly GCA_900542285.1 of uncultured Clostridium sp. Taxonomy (GTDB): domain Bacteria; phylum Bacillota; class Clostridia; order Christensenellales; family CAG-138; genus PeH17. The sequence goes on along the minus strand of UQNF01000004.1, from coordinate 12,462 downwards.
GCTGCATTATTTCCCGGGAAATATCTTCACCGACATAGTTATGCTCGTGCATGGTGCCGGTCTTTTCGTGGACATAGGGCTTGCCAACGTCGTGCAGAAGCCCTGCCAGCCTGAGAACGAGCCTTGGCGCGGTCTCCGATGCTGTATGCAGACCATGATTGAGTACATCGTAGCGGTGATGGGACGGCTTTTGCTTCAGTCCCCTGCCCTTTGCAAGCTCCGGCAGAATGATATCGACAGCGCCAACGCGATCCAGCAGCTCAAGCGCACGGAAAACTTTATCGGCAGAGCGTTCGCCGTACCGAACATCGCAGACGAGGAGTCTATTGAGCTCGGCGGCAATGCGTTCGGAGGAGATGCTCTTAAGATTGCCGGAAAGCTGTTTCGCTGCTTCAAAGGTGTTGGGTTCGATATCAAAGCCGAGCTCACCCGCAAAGCGGATAAGCCGCAGTATCCGTAGTCCGTCATCGGCGAGGACAGCGCGCGGATCGGGCGAGGTCGTTCGCAGGATGCGGTTTTGAAGATCCTCAACGCCGCCGGTAGGATCGATGAGCCTGCCGGTAAGCACGTCTACATACAGTGCGTTAACGCTGAAATCCCTTCTGAATGCGTCATCCTCAAGACTGCATGAAAAGTTTACGGAGCTGGGGCGGTGTGCGCCTCCATCGGGATAGCTGTCGCTTCGGAATGTCGTATGTTCGTATCTTTCTCCGTTCCAGCATATCTCGACAGTGCCGTAGGCAAGACCCTTGGGGTAGACCCGAAGCCCGTTGCGGCGGCAAAGCTCGATAACCTTCTCCGGACGGAGGGAGGAGCAGATATCAATATCGCTTATCGGGAGGTTCAACAGGGTGTTGCGTACCGAGCCGCCGACGGCATAGAGCGTTACACCTTCGTTTTTTACAAGCTGTGCAAAGCGCATAAGCCCTTTAGGAAACTCGAGACCTGTCAACTGCATACGGCACACCTCCCATCATACATGCTAAGTACATTATACACTCTTTTTCTCCGTCTTTCCATAGCAAAATCATGGCAAACGGAACTTTATCATGATATATTATAGAAATACGGAAAGTATTGAAGCCGGATAAGCGCATTGAAACCGAAATTATAGAAATATATGTTTCCATATGGATGCTTAGCGTGCTTTAATCAGCCTTTTTATGGTAGAATAATAAAGGGCATTTTCATATCATGCCCACGAACAGAATACGGTAAAGGAGAAACGGAATGTTTATTACAGAAGATATAAAGTACATTGGCGTTAACGACCATCAGGTCGACCTGTTTGAAGGCCAGTACAAGGTGCCGAACGGCATGAGCTATAATTCATATGCCATCATTGATGAAAAGACCGCGATCATGGATACTGTGGATGCGCATTTCACCCATGAATGGCTGGACAATATCGAGACCGCTCTCGGCGGGAGGAAGCCCGATTACCTGATCGTTCAGCACATGGAGCCCGATCACGCAGGAAATATCGCCAACTTCATGAGGATTTATCAGGACACCGTGATAGTTTCCTCCCAGAAGGCATTCGTTATGATGAAGAACTACTTCGGAAGCGATTATGAGGAAAGGCGCATAGTGGTTGCGGAGGGCGACACCCTTTCGCTCGGCAAGCACACCCTCGCCTTCGTCGCGGCGCCGATGGTTCACTGGCCCGAGGTCATAGTGACCTATGATACCTGCGACAAGGTGCTGTTCTCCGCAGACGGCTTCGGAAAATTCGGCGCGCTGGACGTTGACGAACCCTGGGTCGATGAGGCAAGGCGCTATTTCATCGGCATCGTCGGCAAGTACGGCGTTCAGGTGCAGAACCTTCTCAAGAAGGCATCTTCGCTCGATATCTCCGTCATTTGTCCGCTCCACGGTCCGGTGCTCAAGGATAATCTCGGCTATTATCTCAACCTTTATAACATCTGGTCGAGCTATGACATCGAGACCGAGGGCATAATGGTTGCCTATACCTCCGTCTACGGCAACACCCGCAAGGCGGTGGAGCTGTTCGCAGACAAGCTCCGCAACAAGGGCTGCCCTAACGTTGAGATTTTCGACCTTGCACGCTGCGATCAAGCGGAGGCCGTTGCCGCCGCATTCCGCTATGGAAAGCTCGTGCTTGCGACAACCACCTACAATGCGGATATCTTCCCGTTTATGAGAGATTTCGTTATTCATCTTGCAGAGCGCGGCTATCAGAACCGCACCATCGGCATCATCGAGAACGGCTCCTGGGCGCCCCTTGCCGCAAAGACCATAAAGAACATGTTGGCAAACTGCAAGAAGCTGACCTTCTGCGAGACGACCGTGACCCTGCTTTCGGCACTGAGCGATAAGAGCAAGGATCAGCTCGAGGCGCTTGCGAACGAGCTTTGCTCCGATTACATTGCGCAGCACAGCGAGACTGCGGATAAGAACAATCTCTCCGCACTGTTCAATATCGGTTACGGCCTCTATGTCGTGACCTCCAACGACGGCAAGAAGGACAATGGACTCATCGTCAACACGGTTTCGCAGGTGACCAACACCCCGAACAGGATCGCCGTCACCATAAATAAGGCCAACTATTCGCACCATGTGATAAAGCAGACGGGCATCATGAACCTTAACATGCTGTCCACTGACGCCCCGTTCTCGGTATTCGAGACATTTGGCTTTGCCAGCGGCAGAAACACCGACAAGTTTGCCGGCAGCGAGGTGCTTCGCTCGGACAACGGACTGGTATTCCTCCCCAGGCATATCAATTCCTTCATGTCCCTGAAGGTCGAGCAGTATATTGACCTTGATACCCACGGAATGTTCATCTGCTCGATCACCGAATCCCGCGTGATCTCCACTACCCCCAGCATGACCTACGCCTATTACCAGAGCGACGTCAAGCCCAAGCCCGAAACGAGCGGAAAGAAGGGCTTCGTCTGCAAGGTCTGCGGCTATGTTTACGAGGGCGATGAGCTTCCCGAGGACTTCATCTGTCCCCTTTGCAAGCATGGCGTTTCGGACTTCGAGCCGATACAATAAATAATGATAATGAAAGGGGCTGCTGCATTAAGCCCCTTTTTTGCAATACAAACTCGTACGATCTTGCACGCTTAACTCACACGCACTTGCACACATGCAAGTTAAGCGTGCAAGTTTGCCTTGAACATTTTGCACGCGTGCAAGTTTTTGCGTGCAAGTTTGCTATCCGGTTTTACAAAAAACAAGGGCTTCTGCCAAAGCGATGTTCGCCTATGCAGAAGCCCATTTTTTGCTTAAAAACTAACAGACCTTATTTGGAATAATCGTAGAAGCCCTTGCCGGTCTTTTTGCCGAGCAGTCCGGCGCGAACCATCTTCCTGAGAAGCGGGCAGGCGCGGAACTTGCTGTCATGGGTCTCGTTGAACATGGTGTCCATGATAGCGAGGCAGACATCGAGTCCGATAAGGTCGCCGAGAGCGAGGGGCCCCATGGGATGGTTTGCACCGAGCTTCATGGCGGTATCGACATCTTCAACGCTGGCAACGCCGTCCTGTACGATGAAGCAGGCTTCGTTTATCATCGGGATGAGAATGCGGTTCACGACAAAGCCGGGGCATTCGCTGACCTCGACGGGCTGTTTTTCCATTGCGATTGAGAGCTCGCGAATTGCGTTGAAGGTTTCATCGGAGGTATTCATGCCGCGGATGAGCTCGATGAGCTTCATAACGGTCGCGGGATTGAAGAAATGCATACCGATGAACTTGTCGGGGCGGCCGGTGAAGGAAGCAAGCTCCGTGATGGAGATGGAGCTGGTGTTGGAGGCGATGATGGTATGCTCGGGGCATACGGCCTCGACCTGCTTATAGACCTCACACTTTACGGCGGAGTCCTCTGCGACAGCCTCGATGACGAGATCGGCTTCCGCAACCTTGCTGTAATCGGTCTGCCAGGAGATATTGCCCATGATGGCATCCATGGCTTCCTGGGTCATCTTTCCGCGTGCGACACGCTTGCTGAGGGAACCGTTGAGCTTGCCCTGTGCGCGGTTAAGGCTTGCTTCGCTGCGGGCATAAGCGCATACATTCAAACCGTGGGAAGCGAACACCTGAGCGATGTCAAGACCCATGGTGCCTACACCGATGATGAAAACATTCTTAATACTCATTGAAAAATCCTTTCCGACTAAAAAGCCGATAAAAATCTCGAAAAATACGGAACACCCTATTTGCCGGTGAATTCCGATTTGGGAGTCTTGTTGACGAAGCAGGTCATAGCCATGCGCTGATCCTCGCTTTCAAAGCAGGAACCGAAGAGCTTTGCCTCATCCTCGAGGTCAGCGCGGAGAAAGCGCAGATACCTCGACTGCATTGCCTTCTTTGCCGCGCGTACGGCAATCGGAGCGTTGGCGGCGATGGTATTCGCAAGCTCCATTGCGGTGCTCATAAGCTCCTCGGGAGCGACGACCTTGGTGACAAGCCCTATCTTGAGCGCCTCTTCGGCGGAATAGGTCCTGCCGGTAAGCACCATTTCCATTGCATCGGCGCGATTGCCGACCGTACGCATTAGCCTCTGCGTACCGCCGAAGCCGGGGGTGATGCCCAGGCCCACCTCGGGCTGTGCGAACTTGGCCTTGGAGCTGGCTATGCGGATATCTGCGCAAAGCGCAAGCTCACATCCTCCGCCCAGCGCATAGCCGTTGATAGCGGCGATGATGGGAACCTCGAGATTTTCAAGCGCGCAGAACGTAGTGTGACCCTTGATGCCGAAGTCGTAGCCCTGCTCACGGGTGAGATCCTTCATTTCGGAGATGTCAGCGCCTGCAACAAAGGCCTTGCCGCTTCCGGTCATGATAAGGCAGCGCAGTTCGCTGTCCTTTTTGAGCTGCTCGACCAGCTCGTAAAGCTCATCGAGCATATCCGAATTGATTGCGTTGAGCGCAGCGGGGCGGTTGATCGTTATAATGCCGATATAGCCCTGCTTTTCATAAAGAATACTGTTTTGCACTGTATTGCACTCTGCCCTTTCGAAACGATTTTTTATTAAGGGAAACGGCAAATTTCCCCCTTCATTCATGAGCAATTTTACCGTCATCGCAGTAACTTGTCAATAAGAAAATCAGCGGAAGAGGACAATATACATAAATTTCCCATGAAATTTTTGGGCGGATAAAGTTTCGTATAGGGCGAAGCGGGCTCCCGAAACGACAGAATAAAACGAAATAATGTTAATTAATCTTTTGGGGACGCGATACCCTCCCAAATATGCCGAAAAAGGATAATTTCGCTGTAAATAAATAACATGAACCACAATTTCAATCAAAAGTCAACACCGAATAGAAATATATTATTGAACCCTTGAGAGGATTTTCCACAGGATTATCCACGCCCAAAATGCTGTCCATCCCTAAAAAAGTGGATAACTATGTGGATAATGTGGATAACTCATCAGAATGGACGTGGATAACTCGATAAAAGCAAACGAAGAATAAAAAGTAAATTAATTTCTTGTTTTTCACAAAAAGCATCGGAAAGCTTTGGGACATGCTGCAGGGCTGCACATTCGACAAGATTTATACAGCATAATAATCCCGGCTGCAAAAATGTGAAAATATCAGATACTATTTCAAAAAGACGATAAAGTATCGAAGAAATGGAGGGGCCTGCTGCGTCCCCTCCCGTTTTTTTGCGTCAGCCGACGTATTCCTGCGGTATGTTTTCAAAGACTACATGGAGCACATCGTCATCGCCGTCATTAGCCTTCGCCGCACCGCGCGCTTCGTGCTTCCCGGCGTAATCAAGCGCTGCTTTGATCGCGCTGAGCCTGTCCGACGGCTTAAGATTCTCGTCCGTCATCATAGCATAAAGGCATTGAATCGCCGTGCTGCGCATACGCTTTACACTCAGGGCTGTTCGCCTTGCTTTGGGTGTATCCTGTTCCATTGGCGTTCCTTTCCCTGCTTCCCATACCATTATACCATATTTTGGCGTTTTTTTCCAGCAAAACAAAAGGACTGCATGCATTGCACACAGCCCTTTGGGGTCAACTGCTTATGAATTGATTATGCGTTGATCATGAAGGCACGATAAGCCTTGACTGCCTCATACAGGTCGGCCTTGGAGATGATCTCCCAGGGAGCGTGCATGGAGAGAACAGCAACGCCGCTGTCGATGACTTCCATGCCGTATGCGGCGCAGATATAGGCGATGGTACCACCGCCGCCCTGATCGACCTTGCCAAGCTCTGCGGTCTGGTAGTTGACGGAGTTATCGTCCATGAGCTTGCGGAGCCTGCCGAGATACTCAGCGTTGGCGTCATTGGAGCCGCTCTTGCCGCGGGAACCGGTGTACTTGTTGAAGCATACGCCCCTGCCAAGGTATGCGGCGTTCTTGCGCTCGAATACGCCTGCAAAGTTGGGATCGAAGCCTGCGCTTACATCGCAGGAGAGCATCCTGCATGCGGTGAGCGCACGGCGGAGGGTGAGATCGGAATACTCGCCGCAGAGATTGATGAGCTCTGCAACAGCATTCTCAAAATACTTTGCGCTCATGCCGGTCGCACCGACGGAGCCGATCTCCTCCTTGTCTGCAAGCACGCAGCAGCAGGTGTATTCGGGGATCTCGTCAATGCTGAAGATGGCGTTGAGCTGCGCATAGGCGCATACCCTGTCGTCATGGCCGTAGCCGAGGATCATGCTGCGGTCAAGGCCGAAATCACGAGTGGGGCCTGCAGGAACGACTTCGATTTCGGCGGAGAGGAAATCCTCTTCCTCGATGTCGTACTTTTCCTTGAGGATCTTGAGCATATGGGCCTTGACGGGTTCCTTATCCTCGCCCTCGAGGGGACGGCCGCCGATGATAACATTGAGCTCTTCGCCCTCGATAACGACGGAAGCCTTCTTGCCGAGCTGGTCTGCGGAAAGGTGTATGAGAAGATCGGAAATACCGACAACGGGATCTGCGGGGTCTTCGCCGATTACGATGTTGACGAGGGTGCCGTCCTTCTTGGCTACAACGCCGTGCAGCGCAAGGGGAATGGTGACCCACTGATACTTCTTGATGCCGCCGTAGTAATGTGTGTCGAGATAAGCGATGTCGCTGTCCTCATACAAGGGGTTCTGCTTGAGATCCATGCGGGGTGAATCGATGTGAGCGCCAACGATATTGAGGCCCTTTTCGAGGGGAGCCTTGCCGATTTTGAACAGCATGATGGCCTTGCCCATATTGTTTACATATACGCAGTCGCCTGCGCTGAGCTTTTCGCCGTTTGCGATAATATCGTTAAGGTTGCGATAGCCCTTTGCCTCTGCCATTTCGATGGCCTCGGCAACGCATTCGCGCTCGGTCTTGCCGCCGTCGAGGAATGCCGCATAACCGGTGCAGATCTCGTTAAGCTTCGCAAGATCGGCATCGGAATAGGTTGTCCAAGCATTTTTACGTTCCATATTCTTAACCTCCGAATGATTTTCGTCACGCCGGAAACACATGCGCATCCGGCAGTTGATTTCACAATAATGATAGCATTTTTTGGGCGAATATGCAAGCATTTGATTAAACTAAGTGATTATATACTGATATCGGAGCAGATGGGGTGTGCATGATGCGAATAATTATATTTTAGAAGGTAAATTAAAAGACTTGCCTATTGTTTTTTTATGTAGTATAATAAAAAACGGTCATTGAGGTCGGGTCTGTGGTTGAAAGTCGATGCCAGTCGCAGGCAAAGCGATCCACGTAAGCGGAACAAAGCTTCCGTGAGCATGGTGCGGTTTAGAAGTAAGTCCTGTCGGCGTCCGTTCGGACAGCCGAGAGAGGCAGTAGTGAGAGGACGATTCCGGGTAGCGAACCCTCCAACAGGCGAGTGTGGGGTCAAAGACCAGGTCAGCCGACGTCAATGCCAAATAACCAAAGGGGAAAAAATCATGTTTGAAGACAAAGTGCTGGTCTGCAAGGATTGCGGCCGAGAGTTCACCTTCACAGCGGGCGAACAGGAATTTTATGCTGAAAAGGGTTTCCAAAACGAACCCACCCGCTGCAGGGAATGCAGGCGAGGCCGCAGGAACGGCGGCGAACGCAGAGCTCCTCGTGAGATGTTTGACGCCGTATGCGCCGAGTGCGGAAAACCCACCCAGGTTCCCTTCGCACCCAGGACAGACAAGCCAGTATATTGCAGCGAATGCTTCAGCGCACACAGAGGACAGAGGAACTGATTGGGTTTTGGCAGCATAAAAGCTCCAAAATCGAAAGCATACGAACAACAGTTTAGACCACGGCCGGATAGACGGATGGCTATCATTAAGCAACAACATCCGAAGTTCAAAGAAACCGTTATCTGAATACTGAGAGATACGCCCGAAAAGTCATAACCTTTCGGGCGTTCCTTTGTGCGAAGAATTGATTTTGCTACTCTTTTCTGATACAGTTTACTTAGGCGAAGAAATTGCTGAAATAAATCCCCGCAAGGACGAAACCGGCTAAAGTTCCGAAATGGAGGAAGGAAAAATAAGTGATAATTAAGAACAGCTATCCCATTTGCGAATATGGCACAAGCAGAGAGGCCATCATAGCCCCCAAAGACTTTCTGAAAAAGTGTCTTCCCGAAAAATGCGTCATCACCTTCTTTAGAAAAGAGCTTGAACAGCTCGTTCGGGAAAAGGGGCTTAACACGATCGGATATCTCAAATCGGAAGTTCTGGACATACCGATCTATGATTATGCAGACTGCGGTCAACGTATTTGCATTACAATGCCGTTCCTCACTGCGCCCGGTGCTGCCGCGACAATTGAAGAGCTTCATGCCATGGGCTGTGAAAAGTTCGTTATCTGCGGCGGAGCGGGAGCGCTGAATAGGGGCAGTAAGGTGGGCGATATTATCGTTCCCGTGGCTGCGGTCAGGGATGAGGGAACATCATATCATTATGTCGAACCCGGCCGTGAGATCGAAGGTCACAAACAGACCCTGGAAGCTGCTGCTGCGATCCTAACTGAAATGGGCATACCGTTTGTAACGGGAAAGACGTGGACAACGGACGCCATGTACAGAGAAACTCCCGATATGATCGAATTGAGACGAAATGAAGGGTGCCTGACCGTAGAAATGGAGACAGCGGCTTTCTTTGCGGTATCTAAATTTTATGACATACCGCTCGTCCAATTGCTGTACGCAGGTGATGACGTCAGCGGTGCGGCATGGGACAGCAGAGGTTGGAATAAACAGAAAAACATTAGGGCAAATCTGATCGATTGCTCCGTTGAGCTGATAAAAAGATTATGATTATAACAGCGTTAATAATTGCTTCGACGCCGCTAAGCATATGAAACCGTTGGATGAAAATCAATGTGATAAACGAAAACTGCCCATGTAAAAAGAAAAAATGCGACCGCCACGGAAAATGCGATGAGTGCAGGAAGCATCACGCCGAATCCAAACGGCAGATGCCCGTCGCCTGTGAAAGGGCATTTCGAAAATGAAAGGAATGCCGATGAGATTTGAATTTGGTTATAAGCTGGAGACACATAAACTTGCTGAAAACGGCTGAGAGTGGAATCCTAATCTGTACAAATGAATTTGTTTCCAACTCATGGGCCTTACATAATTATAGGATTGTACCATAATTATCATTGAGATTGTCGCAAGGCCACAGTTTTGCAAATAAAGTGCAGCAGCCAGGGGCGAAATGCCTCAGGCTGCTGCACTTTATGAGTGATATACTAAATCATCTCCCGAATAGAGAGGTCGGAACAAGTGCAAGTTGCTTGCATTATTGAAAAAGTAATCGTCAACATGCATCGACTAATTTTTACTGTTAGTCGCATTCGAGCCATCCTGTTTGGTTAACTTACCTGTATTTAAATAGACTAATAATCCATAATGGTCTTAGTGCTACGGAGGCGTAGTGCATCGTCTAAATCTGTTGCAGAATACTCCCAATCAAAACCGTTATGGTCAATCAAAACCAAAGTTTCGGGATGATTCACATATTTGAAATGGAGCCGATATGACCATGTATTGCCACCATCGTGGTATGTGATGGTAACAGCATCATTAAGAGTTCCAGATTCAATTCTGAGTCTATCACAAGATGAATTACCATTACCTTCTGTAAAGTAATATGCATAACCTTCGTCAAAATCGATTATCCAATAAATATCGTAAGACGAACCTCTGCTTCTGTAAGAAAACACACCGGTACAACCTTCTGTCGCTGTTTCGTAATCGTTAGTGGAATAAAAGACGGAAGACGGAGTTGCAGGTGCTTCATACTTATAAATGAAGAATGTGACGGTTGAATCTGCGTCAAACTTATCGCCCTTGACAAAATCAGAGTCTCCAATGAACCACTCAGTAATCTCAATGTAGCATATGGTATCTGCAGCGGATTCATTCTCTGTATCAACGGTCCTGTATTCAAAATTCGTAAAGCCCATTTCACGGAATTTCTTCTCAGCTTCTTGATACTTCATTCCCTTGAACTCGTCTTCGCTCATTGTTAATGTGATCTCAGTAGGTTGAGTGTCGGGCGTGACAGTCGGAGAATTAGTTTCCTCCTCAATTATTTCCCCTCCAATATATAACACCTCATAAGGGATTATCCAAGAGCCTAGAACTTTTGTCGGTTCCGCTGTGATACGACCTACAATGATATTGCCTTTACCTATATCGAGTTCTTTATCAGAAATGAAGTTTAGGTGTTCGCTGGACCAACAGTTAACACCGAACGCAGAATCTGGCATGTACTCAACTACATCAAACTGCACAGTTTTGCCGGTTACTTTTACACCATCATTAAGTGCTTTCTCTAGAGATGCAGCATCCGGATAATCAAGAGTGAAATCTGTTGTGCCTTGCTGGTTGCTATCCTCATTGGGTTTAGTGGTTCCAACGATCGTTTCAACATCAATGCCGGAGCTGGAGCAGATAATTTTGTATTTAAGTCTTTCATCTTTCTGAACATAAATCTTAACTTCTCCATACAGTTCATCATCTTTGTGGTTGACGAACTTTAAAGTATAGGTGCCACTGACGAGATTCATCTCAAAGGTTTCGGTGTTGCCGTGAGCAATAGTGCCCTCAAAGCTATCGTTAATGTAGACATCTACATCATATGTGCTGAAAAACAAATTCTTGGCACATTCGACTTCAATAGTAACAATATACTTCGGTTTGCAGAGAGAAATGCTGATTATGCTATTGCCTTGATAATCAACCGACAGCTTATAGCCGTCTGCATTTTTTGCAGAAAAGTGCTTATCAGATTTATCGGAATCAACCGTAAAGCCATTATCTTCACACGCTTCCACATAGGCAATAAAAGTATCAATTGAAATATCGCCTACATAAGCCAAAAAGACCATTTCATCATCTTGCTGAATTATTCCAACCATTGATTCTGGTACGGGAAGCATCTGCGCCAATTCGCTGTTCGGCCATAACAAAGCACTCAACTCCATACCAGCAGAAAGCTTAATTTGCATTTCGTCGCTATATCTGGAGAAAACCAAAGAGATCTCATATCCTTGTTCATTAAAAGCATGGAAGGAGCTACTCGTTGTATCGGTTTCAATGATAAATCCAATTCCTTCACAGGCTTCGATGTACCGTATATATTGCTCCTGTGTTGTTTTATTCACATTCAAGATCAAGCTGCTTTCGGAGTTGGATATGATTTCGCCGTAAGGAGATTCGGGAGCGGGCAGCATATATGCCAATATTACTTCGCTCCAAGCATACTTACCATTGTCTGCGACATTTATTCTGAACAGACTGAAATAAGGAATAATAAGAATGAATGAAAGTATTACTGCTAGAAAAGGTATCCGAGTCCTAGAGACTTTAATGATGTTCTTCTCCATTAGTAAAGCAACAACAACGACGGCAAGCCATACGATGGCAATAATTCCTGCAAAAATTCTACCTGCAAGGAAAGCAATCAACCCTAGAATTAGTGAAGCAACTATGCTTATAGCAGAGAATTTTTCAAATAAACTCAGTTTTCTCCAAAACTCACGGATTTTTGATATTGATTTTTCTTCGGGGAAAGGAATTACGGGAGAAGAATGTTCGGCATTGGGATCCTGTATAGACGATTCAGGTTGCTCAGCACCAATATCGCTCGTCTCAGCAGGATCTTCTTCGATGGGTCCGTCCGTTTTGATGGTATGCTTCGACATTCTTACACCGCAGTTTGAACAGAATTTAGCATCGTCGCTCAACTCGACTCCGCAATTTAAGCATTTCATTCGTTGTCCTCCAAGTTACACTTTCTCTCATTCTGTAAGGGGAATGAGAGGAATAAATAGAGTATTTCGGTTCATAGAAGCAACTCGCACTAATCACACTGCGGCTACATAGTGCTGCATAGTGCTGCATCAACTTACACAAGGGCGTAAAATCCGAGACCCCTTAAGTATATGTCGTCTGCAGGCAGATAAGCCGTGCTCAAGCATGAATTTAACACCGCCCCACAGGCTCTCATAAAAAACAGAGGGTCAGTCGTAAGACCAC